>CAZPFM010000247.1:0-4691 GCA_964585845.1 uncultured Bacteriovorax sp. | reverse complement strand
GAAATATGAGTGGATGGTCTTTGCCCTGGAAGAGGGAGAAGAATCTCGCCCCCAAGAAATCTGGCCCAAAAAAAGTTTTCGTCATTTTGAGAGAGTCGGCGGGGAACTTGACGCCCCCTTTGTGAATCTTACTCTCAACCGCATGGTAAATCTCACTTGGCAGAAGTCACCTTTTGCTGAAGTGTATGAGATCGACTATCTTCCACCTGCCGGCAAAGATAGAAACCGTCGATTCCGTCTTAAGCGGCAAAGCCTTCGTCTCGACTCCCGAAAATTGAAAGAGGGGGCGACAACATTTACAGTGAAGGCCACCGCTCCAGGCTACGAAGATTCACTCAAAAGCATTGTGGTGGTTCGCAAAGTCGGAGAAAAAGTCGAGATCGAAGATATCATCCAGGGTCAGAAAGAAGAGGTGGAAAAAAACCCACCAACGAAGGCCCATTTTCGGGACCAATTTCTTATCTCCCTTGCCCTCGCACGATTTGACTACAAGAGCTCTGACATAGAATCAGATACCTTTCTTGATCAGGAGAAACTCACGGGCCTTGGAGTGAATGGTGAGTGGCTTCGCCAGACAAAATATAACTCCCTCATTCACAAGATTGATTTTCAAGCGCTTAATCTTTCAACTGGTCTGGAGTCCGGGCTCATGGGACACCTCGCTTATACATTAAACTGGAATAGAAATCACTCCGGTCGAAAATGGATGTACGGTGCCGGGATTTCTCTTCTAAGTCTCCCTTCTTTTATGGGAGACAGGATCCAGGATGAAGTGAATGTTGAAAAAAGCACCACTGCGGGAGCTGCCTTCAATCTAGGTTACGCTCATCCGCTCTCAGAAAGAAAACTTCTTCGGGCCGATCTTGGTGTAGATTTTCATCCCTGGTATATCAGCTCTGAGAGAGACGGGGGAAGCCCAGTTCTTTGGCTCAAGGGTCAGCTTCGTTACTTCCAGTACATCACAAGAACCCAGGCCCTCTTTGGGGGATTTGAGTATCAGCGCTGGGAAGAAGAGTGGGGGAGTGACCGATCTGTGGTGGGGGGCTTCAGTTTAGTTCTGGGGATGAAGTTCGGATACGAATAGTCAGAACTCGAGGTTTGGCCCTACTCGCCAGATCATGATGTCATCTAGACCGGCGTTTGGCTCTTGAGTTGAACCAGCAGTAAATCCGTTTACGATAATATTCTTAAATTGATCTTGAGTTATCCCCTGGCACTTCTGATCTCCGGAATTATCAAAGCGACCCTTGGTATTGGCGCCGAATTGCATGTATTCAATAGACTCGAAAGTAGCGAGATCAAAAATTCCCAAAGCGATATCACTCGTGAGTCCTGATAAATCTGCATTGGGCTCACCAAACTCCAGATGTGATTGAAAGCAAGTTATAATCCGGTCATCGGATGTCAGTATGGCCTGGCTTGCCAATATCTGTCGGTTGATAGCAGAAGGGATGTCGATTTCAACAGGTGCTTCTGCATCGAATGAGAGGTTATTATTAAGAAATCTCTGAAAAAAGACATTTCGTGTTTTTCTAGAATTATTAATAAAACTTCCGAAATATTGTGAGGAGGTATTTATCTGATAGGAACCGATGAAGGTCCCCACAGTGATGACGTTTTCTTGTGAGTCGAAGAATGCATTCTCAAATACTTCCTCAACCTGCGGGTCGCCCACTTGTCTTATCTTAAGTGTATTTCCCAAGTGATCTAATACCCAGATAAAAGCGTCCGGGTCTCTGATGGGTGCTGTAATGAGTTCCCCTTCTGTGGATCCTGCGCAGAGAATGGATCCCGAGGGAGCAACGTCAAATCCATTGCAATATTCGGATCCAGTAGCCGACAGATTTTTTTCCCAGTCAAACGTCCCATCTAGTAAGTAAGTTGCAACATACGCATCGGTTCCAGTTTTTCCTCCACAATAGATCCGATCTCTGACTATGAGTCGACCACATACTCCGGTCCTGGTGTTTCCGGCCCATAAAAAATTTCCATTCTTGTCGAAGCTCATGATCATATAGGAATTATTTATCCGTCTGCTTGCGATGAGGTTTCCCTTGCCGTCAAAAGCGATAGCATTAAAGACCTCTCGATTAGTATGCTGACCATAAGAATCTTTACCAAATTGCTTTACCCATTGAACCTCGAATCTTCTATTGAATTTGATTAACAGCGCATCCCCGCTTGAGCTACCAAGTGGTTCACCCACGGAACTCGTCGTGGTTCCTGCGCAGTAATAGGCTTCTTCAGAGGGACTGTATATAAGGCTATTACAGCTATCAGTCCCTTTATTTGCTAAAGGGAAGAGCTTGGAATACTCCCCAAACTGAAACATCGTAGGAAGAACACTCGCAATCCGCCGCATCTCTGCTCGCTCGGAATTACACCCAAGGAGCAGAAGAAAAATAAATGTTGAGAAAGGAAAAAATCTCAGCATAAGTCCTCATGGACTTATCGGCATACAAGGAGAAAATATGCGAATTTTAAGACTGAGCTATTTAGGCAGATTCCATTTTTTTTAAAGTCTCTTCCACCTTCTTCACAGTCTTCGTGATGACTTGCTCGGTGGTCTCACCTGGCCCCTTAGTGAGGATAGTAGCGGCCGAATGAGAATGACCACCGCCTCCTAGGGCCTGAGCGATGTGACCCACATCGTATTCTCCGGAAGAACGAAGGCTCATCTTAATATTGGCCCCGTCGTCCCGGAACATGATGGCGACTTTGATGTTATTCAAGATCAAAAGATGATTGATGAAGCCGTGGGTGTCTTCCACATCAGAGGCAAATTTATCGATATCCTCTTTTCGTAGAAGCATCCAGGCGATGGTCTCATCCGGATTCGTGGCGGCCGTATCAAGGATCCGGGAGAGAAGGTGCATGTGGTGCACCCGTTTAGTGCCATAGATTCCATTATAGGCTTCCGGAGGATTAATTCCTGTCGCCATAAGCTTTGAGATAAGCCTGTGCGTGGAAGCGGTCACCGTGGGATACCGGAAGGAACTTGTGTCAATGATGATCGCCGTATAGAGAGGCAGGGCCATGTTCTTAGTGAATTGAATCCCCAGGTACTCAATCAGTTCTCCCACCAGCTGACCGGTTGCTGCAGCAGTAATATCCACGCAGTGGGTGGAGAGATCTCTTCCCCGGCATGGGTGATGATCCACATAGAGAGTAGGGATGGAGTCATCAATCGCCTTGGCAAGTTCTGAGCCCACCCGGGTCTTGGTATTGGTATCCACCACGATGAGAAGATCAGGCTGGAAATCGGGTCGGGCCTTTTGAAATTCTTTGAGACCTGAAACCACGTCGTCTTGATCAAGATACTTGTAGCGATCGAGGAGAGGTTCCTCGTTAACGCAGTAACAGTCCTTGCCATATTCGCGGAGAGCAAGGCAGAGTGAGATCTCTGAGCCGATGCCATCGGCGTCAGGGAATTCATGGGTCGTGATAAGAATCCGCTGAGCCCCTTGAATTCTTGATTTGAAAGTATCTAAAATAGTCATAATTATTGATCTTTTCGGCTCTTATAAGCTTAATCTGAGAACTTAATTTGGTGAATATGAATAAAATCCTTGAAGTAGATCAATTGACTCGGGAATATCCCGGCCGCCGGGTGGTGGACGGGGTGAGTTTTGACGTTCATTCCGGCTCCATCCATGGATTCCTGGGCCCCAATGGAGCAGGGAAGTCGACTACCATGCGCATGATCGCGGGCCTTCTTCCTTCCACCTCCGGAGAGGTTCGCCTCTTTGGGGAGAAGATGCGGACTGATCATCAAGACCTCAAGGTGAAGATCGGACTCCTCCCAGAGAACCCTCCACTTTACCTGGATCAGACGGTTTCTGATTACCTTCATTTTGTGGCCAGAATCCACCGTCTGAAGAATGTGAAAGAAAAAGTGAATGAGGTGCTTGAGTCTCTTTCCTTGACTGAGGTCCGCCGACGCCTCATTGGAAATCTCTCTAAGGGCTTTAAGCAACGAGTGGGACTTGCTCAGGCGATTATCTACGATGCCCCTTTTCTTATGCTCGATGAGCCCACCAATGGACTTGATCCTCAATCAGTGGTGGAGCTCCGGGAATTTATCCGAACTCTGGCCAAAGATAAAACAATTCTCTTTTCCTCCCATATCCTCTCTGAAGTGGAGCAGATCTGTGACCACATCACTATCATTCACGAAGGACAGATCAAGGCCAGTGGGAGTCTTTCTGAGATTCATCGCAAATTTCATCAGGGCTTTGTGGTTCGGATTGGACTTAAGTCTGGTGTTGATCTGCCGGATCTCTCGAGTTTTGGAAAGTACGATGTCAGTTCGACTCTTCCCCTGGGAGGAGAGACTCAGTATCACGTGAGTTTTGAAAATGACCTGGATATCCGCGCCGAACTAGTGCGCCTTCTTTTAAGTCAAAATATCGATCTTCTGACGCTCCAGGTTGAACCTCCGGAGCTCGAGGACATCTTCCTTCACATGACGGAGTCTAAAAAATGATCTGGCACCTCTGGAAAAAAGAAATCAACGGTTACTTCTCTTCCCCTCTGGCCTACGTTCTCATCGGGCTCTTCTCGGTCGTAACTGGAATTATGTTTTTTAATCTTCTGGTAACCTACACCGATGGCATTCAGGCCATTCCTCAGCAGATGGCCCAGGAGATCTCCTTTGTGGATGAAGTGGTCTTAAGACTCTTTGCAAATAT
>CAZPFM010000246.1:0-4694 GCA_964585845.1 uncultured Bacteriovorax sp. | reverse complement strand
CTTTACTGTTAAGGAAGTCATTACCCTCGTAAAAGAAATCACCGGTGTTGATTTTAAAGTGATTGAATCTCCCAGACGTCCGGGGGATCCGGCTTCTCTTACCGCCAAGGTGGATAAGATTGGTGAAGTCATTGGATGGAAACCTCAACTTGATGATCTTAAAGTCATTGTTCGCTCGGCCTATGAGTGGGAAAAAAAGAGACCTTACTAATGAAGAAAAAAGCCATCGTTGTTCATTCTGGTGGAATGGATTCCAGTCTCTGCCTCGCCCTTGCGATAAAGGAATTCGGAAAAGAGAATGTCCTCTCTCTTTCTTTTTCCTATGGGCAGCGGCATTCCAATGAACTCGATGTGGCCGAAAAAATTTCAAAGCATTTCGATGTTGACCATCATGTCTTAAATATTGATTGCCTCTCGGAGATCACCCAAAGTGCTCTCACCAATAAAGACCAAGAGATTACTCATGAAGAAGGTAAGGCGCCAAACACTCTGGTGACAGGCCGAAACGGGCTTATGGCGAGGATCGCCGGCATCCATGCTCATTCACTGGGTGCTAAATGCATTTATCTGGGTGTGATGGAATTAGAAGAGGCCAATTCCGGGTACCGGGACTGCTCCCGCCGCTATATGGATCTCATCGAATCTGCCCTTCGGATGGATTTTGCGGATGAGAAATTTGAAATCCGCACTCCTCTGGTTTCTCTGACGAAGCGGGACTCTATGGAACTGGGATTTAAGCTTGGTGTTCTTGAGTATCTTCTGGAGAACACCATCACTTGCTATGAAGGTAAGGAAAAAGAAGGGTGTGGAAAATGTCCGGCCTGCAAGCTTAGAAACGCAGGACTTAAAACCTTTTCCCTGGAGCACCCGGAACTTAAGTACTCCTACCGGGAAAAAATTCTGAACCTTATTGCCTAAGACTGAAGAGAGACGAGTTCTTCCCAGGCCCCGAGGATTTCTTCTCTGAGATCATCCATTTCTTCCGTACTCGCAGAATCCTTAGCTAAAACTTCTTCGATATCTAAGACAAAGGTCTCAAGGTCTTCACAGACTTCTTCTGTTTCAGGACTCCTGGCGGCACCGGCCGAAGCAAAACC
Source organism: uncultured Bacteriovorax sp. (assembly GCA_964585845.1). Lineage (GTDB taxonomy): Bacteria > Bdellovibrionota > Bacteriovoracia > Bacteriovoracales > Bacteriovoracaceae > Peredibacter. Next base: position 3,597 of record CAZPFM010000246.1, on the reverse strand, counting down.
TGTGAGAAAATAATCCAGAGTCTCCAGGGATTCATTGAGAAATTCTTTGGAAGTATCCTTAGCGGGGAGAAGAGAAGCGAGTTGAGTTTTATAATCACTACGAGTTTCATCGAAGATGCGTTTAAGTTCCGTGTGAAAGCTTGAAGCGTCCTCTTCACCAATCATTTCCGCGAGAGTTGTCTCAAAGTTCAGAGGTTTTTTTCCGGTGAAATTCCCCAGAAAATACGCCCGCACTTTCTCCTCGTTAATCTGAGTTCCGGTTTCGTTCATAAGTTCCTGAAGATTCATGTTGGTACTCCTTAAAAGTGAGTAATTATTACCAAATTTAGGAGTTTTTCACCACCAAGAAGGTCTTTTTGGACATAATCCGGCCCATGAAAAACGCAGCATCAATTATGAATGTCATCTACTGGGGAACGAAGTTCGGTCTCTTTTGCTATTTTTTCCAGGATCTTTTAAGATTTTTTGCATAAGCTCATCCCCATGAGCGATTCCAATTCCATCTTCTCTGAAATCCCTAACTTTAAATACGATAGCGAAGGCTTAAGGCCCGTCTCTGGGGAAGCTTTCGAGAACATCCTGCACAACCGACGGTCTGTTCGGGTTTATACAGAGGAAAAAGTTCCGGAAGAAGTGATGGAGAAGCTTCTGGACTACGCTCTTCTCGCCCCCAATTCATCCAATCTTCAGCCCTGGGAATTCTACTGGGTGAGATCTACTGATAAAAAGAAGGCCCTGGTGAAGGCTTGTTTCTCGCAGCCTGCCGCAAGAACCGCTCAGGAGATCATCGTCTGTGTCGCCAAGATCAAGACCTGGCCCAAAGTCCGAAAGCTCATGCTGGAGCATTTAAAAGATGAGAACGGCTTTCCTAAACGTGGAACTGATTACTACAAAACTCTTGTTCCCATGGTTTACACCCAGGGTGTTTTTTCCGTCATAGGACTTTTTAAGTCTCTCTTCTATTTCTTTGCTGGACTCTTCCGGGTTGTTCCCCGGGAACCTGTCTCCCGCAATGATATGAAGATCTGGGCCACTAAGAGCACGGCCCTGGCCGCTCAAAACATCATGATGGGAGCGAGTGCCTTAGGGTATGACACTTGCCCGATGGAAGGACTGGATTCAAAAAGAGTAAAAAAGATTCTGGGTCTGGGAAGAAATTCGATTATCGTCATGGCCATTTCCGTTGGAAAGCGTGATCCCAAAAAAGGGGTCTATGGACCACGGATCCGGATGCCAAGAGAAGAGTTCGTTAAGAAGGTTTAGCGGCCTTCTTGCCTTTGATTTTTTTCATCACTTTTTTTGCGACTTTTTTGACAACAATCTTTCCCACCGTTTTATAGATCCGGTTTTTAATCTTATCCTTAGTGCTCATGATTCTTCCTTTTTAGATCTCTTCGAACAAATCGCCTGGATTTTTAACTTAAATCTCTCGCAGAGAGGAAATATCCCTAACTCACAGGGATCATAATCGAGAGGGCAGTAGGCGTAACCTGGGATGAGGCCCTCAGAATCCGTTTCCCCCAAAAGATCCACCAGGACCGCTTCCACATCCTTTTTTGAGACCCTTCCAGAGCGGAGCTCATGAAGGGCCAGGTCAAAGGTGGTGAGGTAAGTCTTCACATGGGCGGGATACTGCTTTTTTATGGTCTCTCTTACGTAGAGAGACCCTTTCCAGTCTTTTAAATCCTTCATCACATCCAGGACAGAATCAGAATTATCCGCGATCCAGATGCAGTTTTTGTCAGGACAGAGATCCTTTATTTTCTCCCTTCGGTAGCTTCCAAGAAATGGCTGAGTCAGGACACTTCGCAGGTGTATCTTATGGGGAGGATAATCTTGAGTATTTAAAAATTCCGCCACATGACTTCCAAAAAAAGAAGGGGTGGCAGAAACAAGATGGAATTGATCCTGGTTCGTTCTTTTGAGAATCATTTTATAAAGCCGGTTCATTCCGGTGTAACCCTTATCGGGTTCAAAGAAATGCTTCGCGACGTTTATAAAGGAAGTGTTATTGGACTGACGAAGGACATCATCATAACCGGAAATAAGAACCTGTGACTGAGCGAATCTTGTGAAGCAGAGTGCGAGGAGTAATAATTTCATTGGATTTCATGATAAGCTTTTTTAGCATTAAAGAGGAGCCCTATGCGTTATTTCGTTCTACTCTTACTTTTTATCAATATTGCCTGCTCGGCCAATACTGAGAATAAGACATCGACAAAAACCTATGAGTCGGAAGGACAGAAATTTTCACTGGAAAATCTCGTTTCGCGAGAGGATGTGATCTGGGGCTTTGATTTTTTACCTGATGAGAGAATCATATTTACAGAGAGATCCGGAAAGATGTTTCTCTTCGATCCTAAATCCCAAAAGACCACGGAGCTTGCGGGGACACCTAAGGTCTATGCAGAAGGGCAGGGTGGACTTCTCGATGTGAGAGTTGATCCGAAGTTTAAAGAAAATAAGCGGATTTTTTTCACTTACGCTGAACCCCTCAAAGATGATAAATCCACTACGGCGGTGGGGGTATCGACTCTGGAAGACGATAAACTAAGTAACGTAAAAAAAATCTTCACTGCTGACTACGGGACGGATGCCGATAAGCACTACGGCTCCCGCATTGCCTTTGATAAAACGGGAAATCTCTTTGTGACAGTCGGAGAGCGCGCCGAAAGAGATCCAGTCTGGGATCTCGGGAATCATCTGGGAAAAGTTATTCACATCACTCCTGAAGGAAAGCCAGCTGCGGGAAATCCTTATCTGGATAATAAAAAAGCCAAGCCTGAGAACTATGCTCTCGGGATTCGCTCTCCTCAGGGATTAGACTTTCATCCTGAGACAGGAGAACTCTGGCTGGCCGACATGGGGCCACGAGGGGGAGATGAAGTGAATATCGTTGAGGCCGGTAAGAACTACGGCTGGCCTAAGGTCACGAAAGGGAATGAATACTGGGGACCAAGCATTGGAAAAGAAAAAATGGAAGGAGTCGTTGAGCCCATCGCTTTTTGGGTTCCGTCGATTTCCCCTTCCGGTATGAGTTTCTACTCAGGTGATAAATTTCCTAAGTGGAAGAACAATCTCTTTTTAGGAAACCTTTCAGGGGAGCATCTGAGAAGACTTGTCATCGAAGGTCGCAAGGTCGTTAAACAGGAAAAACTTCTTGAAGATATTGGGACGCGCTTTCGATCGGTGAACGAGGGGCCTGATGGCTATCTCTACTTTTCTACTGATGACGGGAAGATTACCCGGATAAAGAATCTCGAGCGAGGGGCCCCGGCCGGTCTTCGGCTTCGCAATGTGGTTAGCCTTCTCATGTACTCGGCAGCAGCAGGGAAGTGAGTCTCAAGGCTCTCCTTGGATTCTGCGCAGGTGTGGTAATAGGAAAAAAGTTCAGCGAAGGCTTCTTCCCGGTCGGCTTCATTGTCCTGGCTGCAGTAATTATTCGCACAGAGCTTTGTCATGACCTTATTCCAGTTTGGATCCTGATAGAGCTGTCTGAATTCAGGCTGATTATGAAGACCATAACCTGGACCAAATCGATTCCCCAGCATGTGTCCATGCTCATGGAGAAAGAGGGATGTGCAACCGTGATTGGAG
>CAZPFM010000245.1:0-4722 GCA_964585845.1 uncultured Bacteriovorax sp. | reverse complement strand
CCAAACATTTCAAGGCCCCCATCCTCATCAGTCAGGATTCAATGGATCGGATTAAAAAGAAAAGACCTGGTTACTTTGATGGAGTCGAAGTGAGCATCTTAAAGCAAGACCAGGTCGTGACCAAGTGGCTCGGTAATGATGTGATCGTCCATGAGATCCCTGGACACGATGAGGGGCAACTTGCACTTGCCCCGAAGAATCTTGCCTGGTTTATTGCCGGCGATCTCTTTCAGGTAGTAGGCACGGTTGTGATCGGTGGAGAGGAAGGGAATATGAAAAAATATTTCCAGACGCTTGAAAAGGTCATCGCCATGGCCCCGAAGGTTCTCTATCCCTCTCATGGGATTGGACTCGGAGGAACAGTGATTCTGGAAAAGACCCTGGACCATCGCCGAGTGCGCGAAAACCAGATACTCACTATGCACGATAAAGGGTTAACGACTCAGGAGATGCTCGAAACTATCTACGCGGACGTCTCAAAAGAGCTCTGGCCCTATGCTCTGGAGAACATCCGCAAGCATATAGAAAAACTGAAAGAGGAAAGGAAGATCGAATAAAAAAAAAGGAGGCGAAAGCCTCCTTTTTTATTTTGATTTAGTTCAAATGAGACTGATGAATGTAGAGGCGGAAGATCTTATCCTTCGTCCGGCGGATAGCGAAGTTCCCGGTTTCTTTCTGATCAAGTAAGAACTGATAGTAGTCCGGTTTGGTATCAGCGATCTCGAGGACAGACTTTCCTTCGAATTCTCCGAAGTCGATGACGACTTTTTCTTCAGCGATGACACCTGTTAACGGGCTTTGTTCCTGAGCCATTATTCCCTCCTTAGAATAGTTAGCCAGTTTCTCTTTATGAAACCTTAATTACTTTTGATTGTGCAAAATTTTGCAACGCTTTGAAAAGTTAGTTTCTGAAAAAATTCTTCAGAAAGATAACGATGGCCTTGAATTCTTGAGGGTAGTCGTCAGCCATGAGCTTACGAACAACTTCAAGAGTTTGAAATAGGGGCATACCTTTCCGATAAGGTCGCTCGGATGTCATCGCGACAATAATATCGAAGACAGCAACCAGTGTGCTCTCGAGTCCATGGATCACATCGGAATCATCAGGAGCACTTCGCACGGTCTTTCCGACAATGACCTTGATCTTATCGTTCAGGAAGTGGTGGTGCTTGATGATGGTGAGATAATTCTTAGAAAGGGGCAGTCGTCCATCGAGAAGATCAAAGGAGAAGTCCGCGTGGTCCGCGAAGAGATCCTGGTCCTTCGGTGTCAGAGACTTAATGTCGTACTTATTATCCGGAATCATGGCAAAGCCCAGATCCTTAAGGTAGCTCGCTAAGAAGAGATTCTCGATCTCCCGCTCATGAAAGAGATGGGTTGCCTGAAGAAAGGAGAGAAGAAGAAGCGAAGAGAGCATGGGCTGAGAAAGAGTGAAGTGAAAATTCTCTTTTAAAAGATTCTGGTAGAAGGCCGGAAGATGCTTTTTCTGTTCGATGAGAAACTTACTCAGGTTCTGGGAGCTCTGGAACTGAAGCATCAAGAGCTCATCATCATGAGGATTCTGGTAGAGGCCGTTCAGATTAAGCGAGATGAGCTTTAGATCCCTTGTCCCATTCTCCAGTGGATCACCTACGGAAAGAGAGCGTGTGACCTTAATCAGGGCCGTCTCGAGGTTCTTCTTAATCTCTTTAAGATCTTCTCGGTAAACGAAGACCTCGCGGATGGAGTTTTTAATGAGAGCATGGATGGACTCTTTACTCGGGGCCGATCCAGCAGCGATCACCGGCATGAAGACGCCACCTTTAAAGATAAAGACGGGCTGGTCCAGAGACTTAGCGAGATGGAGTTCGCCCACCATGATGGGACGAAGCTTAAGTCCTAAGCGATGCTGTTCTGTGAATGAATCCAAACTCTGTTCGGCCATGGGAGTATTCTATCCCAAAACCTAAATTCCGGAGGATTATTTCGTGAGATTCCTAATATGTTCTTCTAGATAGTCCCCGAATCGGTGTCCATTGGCCTCAAGCATTTTGGGGAACATGGAGATCGAGGTGGACCCGGGAAAGGTGTTGATCTCATTGAGATAAACCTGACCATTTTCTAAGAAAAAATCGATCCGGGATAGATGCCGGATTTTAAGACCCTTATAAAGCTTCATCGCAAAGTCTTGAACCGTGCGGACAATGTCTTCAGTCAGGTTCTCCGCCCGGACATGAGTCTGGGACTTACTCGCCGAGGAATATTTTTCATCGTAGGAGTAAAAGCTTGAAGGAGTGATGATTTCACCCGGGTAGGAGATGTGGATCTTTCCCTGAAACTCGTAGGCCGAAACCTCAAGCTCTCGGGGCTTCATCCGCTTTTCGATTAAAACAAAGGGAGAAAGAGCAAAGGCATCGCTGATTTCTTTTTTTGGATCCTGTCCAGCTGGCACCATATAGCAGCCTACTGAAGAGCCCTGGTTAGAAGCCTTGATGACGAGATCCCCGTGCTCTTTTTGAAAGCTCATGACCTGCTCAAGGGCATCATCCTCAGAGGCAAGAAAGATATAAGGAGTATTGGCCACTCCGAGAGCACTGGCCCACATCTTGGTTGTGATTTTATTAAAACACATTTTAGAAGTTTCAGAGTTACAACCAAAATAGGGAAGACGGATCATTTCAAAATAAGACTGAAGATCTCCCGTCTCACCGGGGTAGCCGTGGATACATGGTACCGCCACATCAATCTTTACGCCGGGGTCTCCGTCCTGTTCAAAGGAGCGAAGAAACTTTTTTGAGTCGAGAAGATACTTCTTTCCGTTCTCATCGAGCCATTGACCGTTCTTATCGATCTCAATTTTGATCGTCGTGATATCTTTCAGGTTAGAGAGACAATCTTCGTAGTATTTCACTGAGCGAAGGGAGATCTCATGCTCTGAGCCTCCACCGCCACAAAGAAGAAGAACGGTCTTATTGGCCATAAATTAATCCTTCCGCATAGCCGCCGGGACTTTCTCTGCGTCGAGTTTTTTAAAGAGGGCCAGAACTTCAGACTTTGGAAGTGTCTGTGCTTTCTGTTCTCCATATCCACGAAGAGCAACGGAATCGGCTTCAATTTCCTTATCTCCCAATACCATCATGTAGGGGATCTTTCCGGTCTGGGCCTGACGGGTCTTAAGACCCATGGATTCGTTCCGGTCATCAACCCGCACGCGGTAACCCAGATCCTGCATTTCTTTTTCAAGTTTCTTGGCAGCTTCAAGGTGAAGTTCATTTTTCACAGGAATAATGATCGCCTGCTCTGGAGAGAGCCAGAACGGGATCGCTCCTCCTGTGTGCTCAAGATAAACACCTATAAATCGCTCAAGGGATCCGAGAAGGGCCCGGTGGATTACAACCGGTCTATCGAGCTCACCATTTTGATTGGTGAACTTAAGATCAAAGCGCTCCGGAAGTTGGAAATCGAGCTGAATAGTCCCGAGCTGGTGATAGCGTCCTAGAGCGTCTGCGACCTGAATGTCGATCTTTGGTCCATAGAAGGCACCGTCGCCTTCATTAACAAAATACTCTCTGCCAGAGGCATCGAGAGCGGCCTTGAGGGCCTCTTCGGCCTTATCCCAGGTTTCATCAGAACCCACTCTCATTTCCGGACGAGTGGAGAAGCCGATTTTAATTTTCTTAAATCCAAAATGCTCATAGCCCATGAAGAACATGTCCATGAGATCTTTAATTTCTTCCTGCACCCCTGCGAGCTGAATAAAGATGTGGGCATCATCCTGACAGAAAGTGCGCACCCGTGTGAGTCCAGCGACCACACCGGATTTTTCATAGCGGTGAAGTCTTCCGAAATCAGCAAAGCGAAGAGGAAGGTCGCGGTAAGAGTAGCGGTGGTGGGCGAACATGAGCATATGACAAGGACAGTTCATGGGCTTTAGGGCAAACTCACGCTCATCGATCTGAGTGAAGTACATGTTGTCTTTGTATTTTTCGTAATGCCCGGAAGTGTGCCAGAGATCCACGTCTAAGACTTGGGGAGTGATGACTTCCTGATAACCAAACTTCTTATAGATCCGGCGCATGAAGTCCACCAGACCATTATAGATGATGGTTCCTTTCGGCATAAAAAAAGGCGAGGCAGGAGCGACAGGATCAAAGATAAAAAGCTCAAGCTCTTTTCCAAGTTTCCGGTGATCCCGTTTCTTGGCTTCTTCGATCTGAGTTAAGTACTCATGGAGTTCCTGCTTATTATTAAAGCAAGCGGCGTAGATCCGCTGGAGCATCGGACGATTCTGATCACCCCGCCAATAAGCTCCGGCAGTATGGAGAAGTTTAAAGTAGTGGGGAAGTTCCCGGGTGTTTTCCACATGGGGACCTGTGCAGAGATCAAAGAAGTGATCACCTTGTGTGTAGTAGGTGATAGGTTCCTTGTCATCAAAGTCCTGGATAAGCTCGGTCTTTAAGGTCTGACCCTTGTCTTTAAAAAACTGGATCGCTTCATTCTTATCTTTAAACTCATGACGAACGATGGGGAGGGCCTTCTTGGTAATCTCCTTCATCTTATCTTCGATCTTTTTCAGATCTTCATCGCTGAGCTTCGTCTTCATGTCGATGTCGTAATAGAAACCGTTTTCAATGGTGGGTCCGATCCCCAGTTGAACTTTTTCATTTGGATAAAGTTCCATGATTGCCTGGGCCATGAGATGGGCCGAAGAGTGTCGGATAGTATCGAGATCGTATTTGGCCA
>CAZPFM010000244.1:0-4727 GCA_964585845.1 uncultured Bacteriovorax sp. | reverse complement strand
GAATCATTCTTAACTGGAAGCTTCGTCCCCGTTTTAGTCACATGGGGGTCACGGCCTTCATCGTTTCGCTCTTTTTCTTTTTTCCCATCTACAATTACTACGCTCCCCTGGATGCCACCTTCGGGCGCAATCCGGATCCCGAACGCCAGATGGGAATCGATTTCCACCAAAGCTTCATGTTTTTTATGGGAAAAATTCTTCCTCAGAAGATCTCCGGTGGCATCCTTCCCTCAGAACCCAATTCCTCTATTTATCTAAAGTTTGAGGCCGAAGAAGAATCTCCCTGGGATAAGATTGTTCTCATCGTCGGTGAGTCCCTCGCCACCCGTCATATGTCTCTTTATGGTTATGAGAGAAAGACCACACCGTTTCTGGACACTCAGAGAAATGCTCCGGATTTTTTCTTCACCACCGGGATCTCTTCCGGTGTGAACACCGATGTCTCTGTCTCCTATCTTTTAAATCTCGCCTTTGGTTCTCCAGGAAAGATGAAGTCCTCTCTCATGGAGCACTGTCTTTTTAAGCTCGCAAAGACCCAGCGCTTTGGGACTCACTTTCTTTCGATCCAGACTCTGGAGCAATTAAAATACATCGCTCCCTATCTCTGCACCTCTTCCATTGATGATTTCCGTCCTATGGAGATGGTGGCCCCCCACACACCGAACCCGATGGCGGCACGGGACCGGGATCTTATTCCACCGTTTGAAGAGCTCCTGAAAAAAGACTCTAAGGATTTTATCGTGCTTCATCAGCGCGGCTCCCATGGTCCCTGGTCTCTGCGTTCCACTCCTGACTCTAAGGTCTTTGTGCCTCGGAATGAAAAAGACACTCCTGTGGCCGACTATGATAATTCCGTGGTGGAGTTTGATCTCTTTATGAGAGACCTCATGGAGACGCTTAAAAAGCACAATAAAAAAACTCTGGTGATTTATGTCTCCGATCACGGTGAAGCCTTAGGGGAAAATAATCGCTGGGGCCACGGACTTCTCATCCGTGAAGCCTTTGAAGTGCCGATGCTTATTTTTTCTGTGAACCGCTCTCTACCGGAACGCGTGGCTGAACTGCCGGATCCACTCACCCAATACGGGCTCTCCCTCTTTTTAACTGAGGCCATGGGTCTTGTTGCCAATCAAAAATCCTCCTTTCAGGTGGATGACTTTGAGATCTATGGCAATGACATCGATGGCTTTGCGGGTAAGGCGCGCTTAAAGTTTAAGGGTGATGGAAAATACGACCTGGATGTTATCCCTTATTAATTTTCAGGATTAAAAACTTATCGCCAGATTTTTTAAAGCGCACATTCCATCCGGCCACACTCACGCCAAACTCTTCTTCACTCTCCTTAGACTGACCCGGTCTTGGGTCTAGGGCGATGACTTTTTCAATAAGTTTTTTTTCTTCGGGTGTATCGCACTTCCACTCCACCGGAGAAAACTCCGGTGCCGAATGAAAAAGAGAGCGAGCTTGGGGAAGAGAATCCACATAGGGCACATAGGGCTTAATATCCAAAATAGGTGTGCCATCTAAAAGATCCACTCCCTTCACTGTGAGGATGATTTCTTTTTTGGTTTCTTCCAATCTTTCAAACTCCACCACGGAGAGCCCCAGACGATTGGGTCTATGAGGCGAGCGGGTGGCAAAGACCCCGAGCTTTTCTTTTCCCTCAAACCGGGGAGGTCTCACCAGGGCCTTCACTTCATCAGGATGTATGGCGCTGAACTCAAAGATGAGCCAGAGGTGGGAGTGATTTTCTATCCCGCGAAAGGCCTCTGCGTAAAAATCCGTCTTGGGAAATCGCATGATCCCGAGGGCCTCTTTGATAAGAAGGGGTTGGCGGGGAATCCCGAATTTTTCGGGGAAGGGAGTCTCGATCTGACACAGTTTCACTAACATAGTGGGTCCGGTGATGAAAGATTTTGTAAGTTATAAAATTACTATTTAATCCATAATATGCCGAAAAAGCAGCTACAAACCTTAAGAATTGTCACGGTGCCAAAAAGCACCTTTGATTTGGTTGAGTGAAGCCCTTTATAATCATCATGAGTCAAGAGGACTCCCATGATGGGGGCCCCCAACCAACAGGATGATGGTGAATCTATGACGTTTAATATCGATTGGTCCAATTTCAATTCTTCTCTCTTAATCGAGGTCACTCGACCGAATGGTGTCTTCACCTGCTCGGGTGTCGCGATCAACGAAACAACCATCCTCACCGCGGCTCACTGCTTAGAAGGTGAGATCAAAAGAATCCGTGTTTTCACTCAGGCCTCTTACAATCCAAAAGCCCGATCCATCAAGGTGAAGAGCTTTGAGCTTCACCCTGAGTACAATAAAGATAAATCCAATTACCGTTGTGATCTCGCCAAGATTCGTCTCGATGGAAATCTTCCTGCGGGAACAAATTTCTATCCCATCATCAAGCGTGAAGGAGAACTCGAAGGAAAGATCCTTCGCCTGGGTTTTGGGGCCCGCTCTGAGAGTAACACCCGCACCCTCATCACTCCGGTTCTTAAAAAATTAAGAAAGACTGAAAAAGTTCTTGAGCTCGACGATACATACTCCTACTCAGGAGACTCCGGTGGCCCTGTTTTTCTTCAGAAAGACGGTCAGATCTATCTGGTGGCCATACACTCCACTCTCTCCTTCGGTCCTGAAGGTAAATATTCTTTTAATCCTCTTCTTTCCACTCACAAGGCTTGGATCGAGGCGGCTTGAACTATGCCCTAGAGTTTGATTCACTGTGACGGTGATATGGTTCTTTAACCTGATGGTGATTTTTATGCTCGAAGGATTCGCAACTTCCCAGGATTGGGAAAAATTTAATTCATCTCTTCTGATTGAAGTGACCCGCCCTAAAGGTGTCTTCACCTGCACGGGTGTGGCCCTCTCTTCGACAATCCTCGCTACGGCCGCTCATTGCCTGGAAGGAGAGATCACTAAGGTGCGCATCTTCACCGGCTCAAGCTATAACCCAAGCTCCCCTTCGCTGGCGGTTAAAGAGTACAAGCTTCATCCGGATTACCAACCTAAAAAATCCGCTTACCGAAATGACATCGCTAAGATCATTTTAGAAGAGAAGCTTCCGGATACCATCAAGATCTATCCCATCTTTGATCCGGGTCCTGTGACAGGAACCCTCTACCGCTTTGGCTTCGGGGCCCGTAACAAAAAAAATATCCGTACGGCGATCACACCGAAGTTTCGTCGCCTGAATATCGATGAAGAAGTCTTAGAGCTCGATGATACTTTTTCCCGCTCAGGGGATTCCGGTGGACCTATTTACGTGGAAAATGGGGAAGACATTAAAGTGATCGCGGTTCACTCCACTTTCTCTCACGGACCTGAAGGGCGCTTTTCCTATAATCCCCTGCTCGCTCAGTATAAGAAATTCTTATTTCCGAACTAATTCCACAGTGATCTTTCGACTGAGAGCTCGCTCCGTGTAATCCCGGAGCACCTCTTACACATCCTCATCCAGATACACTCCTGGAATCCGGTCAATGATGAGATAGGATCCGGAAGGCACTTTACTCAAAAGAGCTTTGAGTTCCTTCTTGTGCACAAAAGAGACATCTTTATAAAAGCGCAAAAGATAATTCTCCTCTTCGCTCACAAGAGTCATGCACTTTCGTAGATTGGCCCGGACAATGAAGATGAGACCAATGATGAACCCCAGAGAAATTCCCATCAGGGCCCCGAGATAAAGAATGGCGATGATGGTGACAATAAAGGGAACAAACTGAGTCATCCCGAGCTGATAACTTGAGCGGTAAAGGGATGGACGGTTCAGTTTATACCCCACCACGATCAGGACCACTGCTAAAGCGGGAATAGGAATGAGAGTAAAATATCTTCCGATAAAGGCCAGAGAGAGAAGAAGCCAGAGGCCATGAAGAATGCTCGAGAGATTGGTTCTTCCTCCAGCATCATGATTGGCCGAGGTCCGCACATACACCGCCGTCACCGGAAGCCCGCAGAAAAATCCTGAAAGAAGATTTGCTGCTCCCTGAACCAGAAGTTCCCGGTTCTTATTAGCTATTCTTGATAAGGGATCCAGCCGATCCGCTGTCTCAATAGACATCATGGTAAGAAGGGATCCTACGAGAGTGAAAGTGAAGCCCCAGATATAAACCGCTGGATTCTTCCACTGATGAAGATCCGGTGAGATTAACTCCCAGGAAGGAGTGCCCACAAATAAAGAGGAATTAAGTTCAAGAAATGGAGCGAGGATCATCGCCACTATCACCCCAAGAAAGGGCCCAGGCAGATGGCGCAGGAGCGACTTTTTTGTGAATCTCTCCCAGAGGATAATCACTAAGAGAGTTACGAGGGATAGAGGCCAGGACATGAGAGCGGCCGGGATCTGATTTAAGATAATGACTAGCCCTAAGGCCGCAAGCATTCCCTTCACCACCGCGGCCGGGAAAAAATCCGCAAAACTTCCCAGCTTTAAAACACCTAAGAGAATCTGGATGAAGCCGGAGATCATCACCGCCAATGCAAAAGCCTCGATTGATCCAAGACTCATAAGAGAGCTTACCACCACCACCGCTAAGGCAGCCGCAGGGCCAGAGACTGAGAGGCTTGAACCGGTGAGGGTGCCCACAAAGATCCCGCCGATTATCCCGGCGATAAAACCAGAGGCAAGAGAAGTGTGAGAGGCCAGAGCAATCCCCAGGCACAGGGGAAGAGCGATAAGGAAGACAGTGAGGGAGGCCCGAAGATCC
>CAZPFM010000243.1:0-4728 GCA_964585845.1 uncultured Bacteriovorax sp. | reverse complement strand
TGAACTGCGCCCCCTTTTTCGGACACTAAATTAAACGAGACTACCCCAGAAATGGGGTATTCTTATTTAAGGAGTGTCCTCATGCAGTTTTCCGACAAAGAAAGAAGGGCTTTAGAGGCCAATCCCCTGGTCAAAGCCGTTTCCGAATCCACTGTTCAGTTTTCGACTAAGTTTAAATTGAAGGCTCTTCAGCTCCAGGCCCAGGGGTTGAAGCCTAGAGGCGTCTTTCTTAAACTCGGTGTAGACCCAAATCTCTTCCTGGAAGGCTATCCGAAGAAATGCCTCGATCGATGGAAGAGAATCGTGAGGGAAGTCGGTGAAGAGGGTCTAAAAGAAGAACGTCGAGGGAAGAAAGCTACCGGCAGACCGAAAAAGCCTCGTCTGGAGACTGAGAAAGCCCTCCGGGCGCGGATTGCCCTCCTCGAAGCGGAGAACGACTTTTTAAAAAAGCTGAAAGCCTTAGTGGAAGACGAAAAACTCACATGAAGTTTAAGCTGATCGCTAAGGCAAAAGAAGACTCGCAGATTGGAGTCCTAGGACTCTGCAGGCTTGCTAAAGTCTCGAGAAGCGGTTTCAACTCTTGGGAAGCACGTCCCATTAAAGAACCTACTCTTGACGAACTTTTTATCATCGATCTCTTTAGAGAGAGCAAACAGCTTGCGGGGTATCGAACCTTAAAAATGGATCTAGAGAGAAAGCACGGATTGGTGGTCAATACCAAAAAAATTAGACGAGTTAAGCGGGACTACGGTCTTGTCACGAAGAGACGGTCACCGAAGAAGTTCCGGGCAATCTTCTTGAGCGGTGATGAGAGTCGAGTGGCGCCAAACGCAGTCAAACGCGACTTTGATTCTTCCGACAATATCTTCGTAGACATCACCGAACTTCGAATGAGGGGTGGTCAAAAGGCTTATCTTTACGCCGCTAAGAGAGGTGGAACTCGGGAGATTGTGGCCTTTGAAGTGTCGACATCTCCCTCGATCGAGATGGTTGTCGCGGCGACAGAAAAGTTTCTCGATAAATTACTCTGGCCTAATAAAATAACACTTCACTCGGATCAAGGTGTTCATTTTACCTGTGGAAGGTTCAGAAACCTTCTCGCTAGGTATGGAGTTAGACAGTCCATGTCCCGGAAAGGGAACTGTCTCGACAATGCATTCATTGAGAGCTTTTTTGGACATCTAAAGGATGAGCTTAGACACAGGGACTGCCGGGACATCCAGGAACTGAGATCCAGGTTGAAGACTTATATTGAATATTATAATACCAGACGGCCACAGTGGTCTTTAAAACGAAAAACCCCGGCAGAAGCCGGGGTTCAGATTAGTCTCGTTTATTAAAATGTCCGATTTTTGGGGCGCAGTTCATAAAAGCTCCCTTTTTTTTGTCTTAAAGTGACTTATTGTGGATCAGCGTTTTGATCTCATGGCGGAAGATGACTTCGATCTTATCGTCGACAACTTTCTCGACGATTCCCGGACCGAATTTAGAATGGTCAATGATGTCGCCTTCAGTGAACTTGTGGTCCATGGCGTAAGGAAGAGACTTATTCTTAGTTGAAGACATTTTCTCCATCCAGAGATCAGATACAGAGACGATCTTTGAAGGAGTATGAGAAGACTTGCGGGATCTTGCCTTACTCACTTTAGAAGCAGTGGAAGGATCTTTAAAAGCATGGAGCGCGCCACAAGTGTTGCACTTTACCTTTGCAATAGTTTTAGAGTCTTTCATCGCAACGATGGTATGGCCGAGATTAAGTTTGCACTTGGTGCAATAAGAGAGCACATCCTTCCCGACGGTTAACTGGGACATATTTTTCCTTTTAGTGTATATAAGTGAATGAGCACTTATGGATCTTTAGATTAAAAATAATCTAAACATTATACCCAAAGGTTAATGCAACCGTCAAAGAATGATCCCCTATGAGTAAGTCCGTTCAGCTGCTAGAAAAGGCCAATTCTCTCCCTGCAAGTCCGGGCTGTTACCTCATGAAGGACAGGAATGGTCGAGTACTTTACGTGGGTAAAGCTAAGAAGCTCAAGGCCCGTGTGAGTACTTACTTCAATCAGTCTGCTAAGCCCCTGCGCACAAGCTTCATGCTGAGTCACGTAAATGACTTTGACTTCATCACCACTTCTTCTGATGCGGAATCATTTGTTCTTGAAAATAATCTCATTAAAGAACATTCACCTAAGTACAACATCCGCCTGCGAGACGATAAAAGTTATCCCTATGTTCTGATCAATTGGAGTGAGCCGTTTCCGCGTCTGGAATATGTCAGACGCCCGAAGAAAGGGAAGGGGAAGGAACTCTTTGGACCTTTTCCTCCTGGCTCCAATATCTCCGGCATCATGCGGATTCTCACTAAGTCTTTTTCCCTTCGGGATTGTTCACTCACTGAATTTAAATCCCGAAAGACTCCCTGTCTTCTGCATCAGATGAAACAGTGTTCTGCTCCCTGTGTGAAACTGATCACAGAAGAAAAATATGATGAGGACCTAAAGATGGCTTCGGGTTTCTTTCAGGGACCCAATAAGGCCAAGCGAACCATCCGTGAGCTTCAGGCCAAGATGATGAGCTACGCGGAAGCTGAGGAATTTGAAATGGCCGGTCTCATCCGGGACAATATTCAGCAGCTCGAAGACTTTCATGCAAAATCCTTTGATCAGAAGGTCGAGAGCCTTCAGTCAGATAAGAACGTGGATGTTTGGTCTTACTGGAATGGACCGGATGAAGTGGACATGTCGATCTACATGATCCGCTCGGGTGTTCTTCTTGGTCAGAAAAACTTCAATTTCGTGAAAGGTGAACTCATGGAAGAGCTCGAAGAAGAGCTTCTTCAGAAAATTCTTCAGTACTACTCGGACCCGGAAGAAATTAATCCGGAGATCGTTGTCCTCGACTTTGAGGAAAAAAAACTTAAAGATGTCGCTATCGCTCTTAATACCTTTGGGGAAATGAAAGTCCACGGGCTTATTAAGAAGTACTATCCGCTGATCAAGATGGCCCGCAAGCATGCTGAAGAAACTCAGCGGGTGAGGATCGCCAATGCCGATTCAGTCTACTTAGGCTTAAACCGTCTGAAAGAGCTCCTGGGATTAAAGGAGCGACCGCGAATCCTCGAATGCTATGATGTGGCCATCTGGCAGGGAAAATCCCCAACAGCTTCACAGATTGTCTTTGAGGAGGGGAAGGCCAATAAGAAGAAGTACCGCTACTATCATCTTGAAACGAGACCCGAAGGGAATAACGACTTTGCCATGATGAGAGAGGTCATCACCAGAAGACTCGATAATGGAGATCTCCCCGATGTCTTCATTATAGATGGTGGGATTGCCCAGGTGAACACTGTCTGTGCTGTTTTAAGAGAACTTAAAGTGGATCTTCCGGTGGCCGGAATTGCGAAGTCTAAGGATCTTACTACCGGAGATCTTCATGCGACTGAAGTGGTGAGATCCGAAGAGCGTCTCATCATACCTGGTAGGACAAATCCTTATATCCTTTCTAAATGCCCTCCACTTTTTAAGACTATCGTATCAATGCGGGATGAGGCCCACCGCTTTTCCAGAAAGCTCCACCATAAAGCCGAATCCAAGCGGGTTCTTTCGACCTGGCTTGATGAAGTAAAGGGTCTGGGAGCTGATGGGAAGAAGAAGGTCTTAAGTAATCTTTCTATGAGCCAGGAAGAACTCAGTGAGCTTAATGTGAATGAACTCATGAATTACTTCGGTCTTAAATCCCCCCAGGCCAAGGCCCTGTGGGATCATCTGCATAAGTCCTGATGTATTTCTTATAGGCACTGTCAAAACTTTCGACAATCCATTCGACTCAACCCCCTGAGTTTAGTTAGACAAATCTGGCATGGGCCTTGCTTATTAAAGGGCATCAAACAAATGGATTGTTACAACTTTCTCTCAGGGGGAAAAAAATGAAACTTCAACTCTTAGTACTTTCTATGGCCCTTGCCTCTAACCTCGCTTTCGCTAAACAACCTGACCGTGCTCCGGCCGATCAGCTTGTCCCTTTCTCAAGCGAACTAAAAGGACTCAAATCTTCTGATGTTTCTCACGAAGATCAGGTCGTGATGGCCCAGGACGATGAAGTCATTAATAATGAAAAGAAAGTCGAAGTGAAGAAAGAAAAGTCTCTCGACGAACTCGACACAGAAGCTGCTATCCTCGCTAAAGAAGCTGAACAGCTTGAAAAGAAAGCCGCTGAGCTTCGCAGAAAGTCTGAGAAGCTTGCCAAGAAATCTGATAAGCATGATAAAAAATCAGAAGAGCTCGCTCAGAAATCTGAAAAGGTTCAGGACGACTCAGAAGAAAAAATAAAAGAGTCTGAAGAGAAACTCGCTGATTCAAAAGAAATTCTCGATCAGATTGAAGCTTCTCCAGATAAGGCCAGCCGGGATCTTGCGATCAATAAACTTTGTGAAAAGAAAGTTTCTCGCAGAAGTCTTATTAAAGTGTTCGATCGCCGTTCAAAAGAAGAAAAACTTGAAGCCTGTATCAACGACTACCGTGTAGCAAGCCTCAAGAAGAAAGAAAAAGTTAAGAAAAAGCACATCGGCTCCCAGTGTACGATCAATCTCGGTGTCTCCATCGAGTGTCCTGAAGGAACTTATAAGTTCATCAGCAACGAGTCCCTGGCCAATGTGAGTGATGAAGACCGAAACGTAGGTTACCCTTACTCTAAAGGTGATGCTGTTCCACAAAACTTTGGTCTCAG
>CAZPFM010000242.1:0-4734 GCA_964585845.1 uncultured Bacteriovorax sp. | reverse complement strand
ACTTCCTATCCCTTCAACGACTCTTTCGGATTATGTTTCTAAGCGAGTCACTCGCTTCGAGGATCTCCTCGTTTCGACTCCCATTGCGAATCTAAAAATCATCAGTGGGGCTCAGGATGAACTTGGCATGGCGAACTTAAAGCACATGCATAAGAATCAAATCATCCGCAAACTCCATGAGCTCGACGCCGATTACATCCTCTTCGATCTCGGAGCAGGAACGGCCTTTAACACCATCGACTTTTTTATCTCCGCTGATAAGGGAATCCTCGTGGTTCTTCCGGAGCCAACTTCAATTGAGAACACTTACCGCTTCATCAAGTCGGTCTTCTACCGCCGGCTAAAGATGATCGATGGAATCGGTGACATTGAACATCTCATCAACGAATCCATGAATGCTAAGGTCTCTCAGGGGCCGAGTTCTTCACCGGCCGATCTTGTGAGAAAGATCTCGGAAGTAAATCCTGAGATCGGACTTAGAATCCGTCAGGAGATGGCCCACTTCCGTCCAAACCTCATCATCAACCAGGTGCGATCCCAAGCCGATATCGACATTGGTTATTCGATCCAGAGCATTTGCCGTAAGTATTTTGGTATCGAGATGCCTTTCCCGGGTTACCTCGACTACGATCAGTCCGTCTGGCAGTCTGTGAGAAAGAGAAAACCTCTTCTGATCGAATTCCCGAACTCTAAACTAGTGACCAATTTCGATCGCATCGTGAACCGTCTCATCGAGTCTTAAGGAATCAAATGGAACCTGAAAAAAAGAATTACTACGAGGTCCTCGATATCGAGATCAATGCGACTCCTGATCAGATCGAGACAGCTTACATCCGCGCCAAGAATGCCTATACGGGAGACAGTGTCGCTCTCTATTCTCTTATGAGTCGTGAAGAGTGCAATGCCATTCTCTCCCAGATTGAAGAAGCCTATTCCATCATCGGCTTCCCGGAAAAAAGAAGGGAGTACGATAAGCTTCGCGGGTTTAACACTCAGGCCCCTCAGCCTGTTTCGCATTCACCTCAGGAAGCTTCTCCCAATACGTTTCAGTACGAAAACTTTGGCTCTAACCTCAATGAAGCCAAGGTCTCTAAAATTACGGCACAGAAAAAATTCGGTCTCGAGTTTGAAGAGAATACGAAGATGGAAGAGAAGATCCGCGACTGTGCGGAATTCACAGGCCCATTTCTTAAAGAAATCCGCGAATACAAAAATGTTTCTGTTGAGCGCATGGCCGAGATGACAAGAATTTCCAAGACCCATATCAAGGCCATTGAGAACGAAGACCTCTCAAGGCTTCCGGCCGATGTCTATGTCCGGGGCTATGTGTATCAGTACGCCAAAGTTCTGAAGCTTAATCCAGATCAAGTCGCAAGTTCCTACATCCTCTACTTTAAAAAACTTAAACAGAAGTAATGTCAGAGGAAGACAAAGAGTTCGATCAGGATCTCGAGGTCACGGTCACTGCTGAGGATCGAGAGAATCATAAACGTCTTGATGTCTTCCTGGTCGATAAGCTTCCGCAATTTTCCCGCTCTACCATTAAGCGTCTCTTCGAAGATGATCAGATCACATCTGCAACATCCCTCTCCCTTAATAAAATGCCAGCCGCTGGGACTGTTATAGAAATTGAAGTTCCTCCTCCGGTTACCACGGATCTTATCGCTGAGAATATTCCCCTGGAAATCCTCTTTGAAGATCCTCATCTTCTCATCGTGAATAAACCAGCAGGTCTGGTGGTCCACCCGGCCCCCGGGCATTACACAGGAACCCTGGTGAACGCTGTTCTCTATCATTGCCCGGATCTTAAAGGGATTGGCTCTGAGAAAAGGCCCGGTATTGTTCACCGCCTGGACATGGGAACCTCTGGAGTCATGGTGGTTGCCAAAGATCAGAAGACCCATGAAGGTCTAGTGACGCTCTTTTCTACCCACGACATCGAGAGAAAATATGAAGCCCTGGTGGTGGGTCACCTGAAAGATCTCTCCGGCACCATCACCACCACCCTCGGTCGTCATCCTCAGAATCGCCTCAAAATGGCAGCGGATGTTAAGAATGGGAAGAGAGCGGTGACTCATTATAAGAAGCTTCAGGAATTCGGTCCTCTCACTCATGTGGAACTCAAACTTGAAACAGGACGCACTCACCAGATCCGGGTCCACATGGCGCAAATCCTCCATGCTCCCGTTCTCTGTGATCCCCTCTACGGATCGGGTGTGCATCATTTGAAAAAACTGCCTGAAGATATCGGATTAAAACTCCGGGATTATCCCTATCAGCTTCTCCACGCTAAGGAGCTTGGTTTCAAGCACCCTATCACGGGAGAAACCCTCCATTTTAAAACTCCTGCACCGGAGATCTTTCAGGACGTAATCAAGTCTTTCTAGCCGGATGATTTGCAGTTAAAATATCTCCATGTCACTTATCGAAAGAAAAGAGCTCGCCCACGGGCACTTCGAAGTCCATTCGGAATTTCCGGAAGGTAAAGTCTATTCCGTTCACCAGGTCCACGGACCTGATGTGGTCGACATCTCAGAGACTCAAGAAAAAGCCGATGGCATTGCCGCTCGTTACGAGAGCTTGGACCTTCCCCTGGCCATCAAGACGGCCGATTGCCTTCCCATCGTGATCGAAGGGAATAAAGGGGTGGTTCATCTCCACGCCGGCTGGCGGGGTCTTGCCTCAGGAATTCTCGCCTCTGAAAAGATTAAAGAGCTCATTCCTGAGAGGGCCTATGTGGGTCCCTCCATCCAGGTCTGCTGCTTTGAAGTCTCAGAGGAGTTCCGGGAAAACTTTCCCGGCAATAAAAACTTTGAGGCAAGAGAAACTCTTCACTTCAATCTTCAGGCCGAGGCAGAAGATCAGTTGCGGAGTCTTTACCCCCATCTCCAGATTGAAGTCTCCTCCACTTGCACTAAATGCGATCACCGTTTTCATAGCTACCGTCGCGGAAAAGATAAATCAGAAAGAAATTGGAATCTCTACATAAAGGATTTGAAATGAACCCACAAAAAAACCTCACCTTAAGCGGGATCACCGGAAGAAACTTTCTCTTCATTATCGTCTCCGCTCTCATGATCGGTGTTTCGATCTATCTCACTTCTCACTTCTACCAGACTCTTTTTCCGACCACTCTCGGAGGAGCAAGCTCTCTTTGTAATCTCTCAAACTTCTTTAACTGTGATGCCGCAACTTACTCCTGGCTCTCAAACATCGCCGGTGTGCCGATCTCCTTTTTTGGAATCATCGTGGGCTTTGTTTTTATCTTTGCTGCCCTCATGCCGAGTGTGGCCATGGAAAAGACCGCCAGTGCACTCGCAAAGTATAATTTCATCGGTTGTGTTGCCCTCTTCCTCTTCTCTCTCGGAGCCTTAGGAAGTCTTTGTCCATTTTGTACCGTCTACTACGCTCTCTCAGGGATTGCCTTCTATCTTCTCTGGAAATACGGCATCGATTCCTGGATCCCGGACGTTAAAGTGGCTGGCTTCTGGCTGGTGATTCTTCTGGTGGGATCATTTTTCATGTACCAGACAACCCAAGAAAAGAAGATTGCTCAGACCAAACTCAGCTCTTCCATCGTCGCCCAGTACCGACTCCTTCCGGATCTCGGCGAGCCAACTGAGGAATCACCCTACAAGATTCACATGGTAACTGAGAAATTCTCCGACTCCCCGATCCGCATCGCCGTCTTCTCTGACTTCCAGTGTCCTTTCTGTAAAGTCGTCTCCGATCAACTTCCTGAGCTGCTTCGTCGGTACAAAGACAAGGTGAGCATTCAGTATTTCTTCTATCCACTCGATGCTAAATGTAATTCCAATGTGAAGGGACGTTTCCATGAGCATGCCTGTGACGCCGCAATGCTTGCCGCCTGTGACCCCGCGAAGTTCCATGAGGTCCACGATGAGATCTTTGCTCAGCAGGATCAACTAGGAAATGGGGCCCTTAAGAATATCGCCAAGAAATACAACCTTGAGTCTTGCCTGGATAATGAAGAAGTGAAAAATAAAGTCATCACGGCGATCAATCAGGGTGCGAAGTTCAACTTGAAATCCACTCCGACGATCATCCTTAACGGAAAAAAGATCGAAGGCACGATCCCGAATAATCAGTTCTTCGCCATCTTCGAAGATATCTTAAACGGACCAAAGTAATGTTCATCGAAACCCACTGCCATCTTGATTACCTGAAGGAGCTCCCACTTGAGGAGATCCTTCAGAAGATCAAGGAAGCCGAGATCGAAAAGGTCATCACCATCGGTGTGGACCCGGAGAACCTCGATCCGGTAAAGGCCATCGCTGAGACCTATCCCCAGGTCTATTACACTCAAGGGATTCATCCCCACGACTCAAAACTCATGACTGATGAGGTCTTCGAGAAGATCAAGTCCCGGGTAAATGAACCGAAGATGGTGGCGGTAGGAGAGATCGGACTCGATTATCACTATAATAATTCCCCGCCGGAGATTCAGCGAAAGGCTTTTGAGCGCCAGCTCCAGCTTGCCGTGGACTCCGATCTTCCGGTCGTCATCCACACCCGGGATGCGGAAGAAGACACCATCGCCATTCTCAAGAATTTTTCTTCGACCCTCAAACGCAAAGGGGTGATCCACAGCTTCACCTCTTCTGTTGAGCTCGCTCAATTTGTCCTCGCAGAGGATTTCTATGTGGGTATCAATGGGATTGTGACCTTTAAGAAGGCCGAAAATGTCCAGGAAGTGGCGCGGATAACACCGGT
>CAZPFM010000241.1:0-4760 GCA_964585845.1 uncultured Bacteriovorax sp. | reverse complement strand
GGGAGAGATTGTCGCTAGTAAGATTGCCGCTCCTCACGTCCTTCAGCGCTATAACTTCGCTGCGGGCTATTCCATCGTGGAGTTAAAACTGGGAAAAGCCTTCGAAGGTAAAACCCTGGTGGAGTCCCAGATCAGACAGAACTATTCCCTGAACATTGTGGCCTTACAAAAACGAGTTCCCTATATTAGTGAGGATGGGAAAGCTGCCTATAGGGTGGTGATTAATGACTCGCCTCTTCCGATGGATGTGATCGAAGCCGATGACATCGTCGTACTCGTGGGCTCAGAAAAAAATCTTGATCGTCTCTTCCAGGATCTGGAAGAGGTTTAACGGAGTTCTTTATGAAATTGTCACTAAAACGCAGGATCATGTACAGCTTTGTACTCGCCAATATCGTGGTCCTTGCTATGGGCTTCACGGTCTTTTACTTTCTAAGTGAACTCAATACCCAGATCTCAACGATCACCGTGAACTCCAATAAGATCTCTCTACTCACCGATGAAGTCAGGATTTCAGCGGTGTCTATTTTGAAAACTCAGAAAAAGATCCTGACCACAAAACCCTCGGCCGAGGACTTAAAGCGTCTTGAAAATCTTACTGAAACATTTCAGTCTCAGCTCCAGCGTCTGGATACATTTTATACTGAGGTCGAAGCCAAAAAAATTATTTCCCGAATGCAGGGGTATGTGGATTCTTTGAAGACGGTGGTGACCAAGTCTTCGAACTTCTACCGTGATTCAGAAGGCATTTCGACCATCGATGGGTTAACCGACAAAATCCTCGATGCCTTTTCAGAGTTTCAGGACATCCAGTATTTCCAGAATGAACAGCGGGATAAGCAGGTGAGAACCATTATCGGTGAAACCCGCCGGAACATGCTCATTACCCTTATCATCACCTTTCTTGGAACCATTCTTCTTTCCCTGGTTGTGCCGGGAAAGATTGCCATGCCCTTTAAGAAGATCAATGATGCCGTCCGGGAACTTCAGGATGTGAACTTCGATGTCTCGATCTACTATGATCAGGACGATGAAATCGGAGAGCTTGCCCGGGAATTAAACAAGATGATCACGAACATGAAAAAGTTCGAAACCTTAAGAACAGACCGTATTTCGGTCGAGCATAGAAAGTTTGATACCCTCGCCAATATGGTTAAAAAGAACATCATGATCGCCAATGCCAAGGGGGAGATGACTTACATGAATAATGCCATGTACTCGCTTCTTGAGATGCAATCTGATGATGTCATTTCGAAAAATATCACCGACACCCTTATGCCGGACTCGATCGTAGAGACTTTTGAGCTTGCGATTAAGCGGCGATCAAAAATTGAAAATGCGGAGATCACGATTCCGAAGCGCCAGAAGGTCATCGATCCGAATACCGGAGAGTATATCTTTGAGGAGATGGAGGAGGCTTACCATGGGTACGCCAACGTCATCCCTATCCGAGCGAAAGAGTCGAATCTTGACTACTACATGATGATTATTTCGACGGAAGTCTTCGTTTAATCTTTTTTGAGTTCAGTTCTGACCGTATAGATTCTAGTGGACTCATCGTGATTGATTTCAAACTCCGCAGGATCGGCAGCAGCGAATCGACGGCCATCTTCGCAGTTAAAAATTTCGAGAGAAAGTTTTTGTTCTTCTGACGGGATGCTCATGAAACCGATGGTGATGACGGCGGAGCCTTCAGTTAGCTCCAGCTTTAGATGATCATGATCTGATTCACATTGATTGAACAGCTCATATTCGCCGATATTGAGGCTAATTTTGTCGGGAAATCCATTGCTTTCCGTATGAATTTTCCAGACTCCCATAGGAACGCAAGCCGTTGATTCAATAAGGCTCTGTTGTTTCGGGCCGCACATCGGCTCACCTTTAAGAGTTTGAACAGGTGATTCCTTGGTCTTACCACAAGCCATAAGAACAATGAGGAAAACAAATCCAAGAACTCGCATACTAATCTCCTAAGAATTTTCTTCAAAGTATCCTGAGCAACTCATTTTAACAATTCCATGGCGGGCCGCGTCGCGGGTGTGGAAAGACTAGGAATCATGGTCGAATTCTTTCTTCGTATAGGCTATAGTGGTCTTCAAATTTCTTGAAAGGCTTAAGTATCCATGGATAACAAACTCATCCGCAATTTTTCCATCATCGCGCACATCGACCACGGTAAATCGACCCTGGCCGATCGTTTGATCGAAATGTGCAAGGCGATCACTGACCGCGAGAAGTCGGATCGGCTTTTGGACAATATGGATCTTGAGCGCGAGCGGGGAATTACGATCAAGGCGCAAACAGTCCGCCTTCGCTATACGGCAAAAGACGGGATCACCTACTTTTTTAATCTCATCGATACTCCGGGACACGTTGATTTTACCTACGAAGTTTCCCGTTCACTTGCTTCCTGTGAAGGAGCCCTTCTCATCGTGGACGCTTCCCAGGGAATCGAAGCCCAGACTATCGCTAACGTTTACATGGCCCTTGAAAATAATCTGGAGATCATCCCGGTCATTAATAAGATCGATCTTCCTCACGCTGATCCCGAAAAGGTGAAAAAAGAGGTCGAGGATGTCATCGGGCTTGATGCCTCTGAGGCTCCTCTTGTCTCAGGAAAATCTGGTATCGGAGTGGACGTTCTCTTGGAAGAGATCGTTAAGAAAATTCCACCTCCGACGGGCCTTGAGACCAATAATCTCCAGGGGCTGATCTTTGACTCCTGGTTTGACCCCTACAAGGGAGTTGTCGTTCTTGCCCGTATCATGGAAGGAACGATCAAGACTAAAGATAGGATCCACTTTAAGTTCTCGGAGATGGACTACGAAGTCATTAAGCTTGCCGTCCACCAGCCTTTCTACCAGGAAGTCTCTGAGCTTACGGCCGGCGAAGTGGGCATGATCATCTGCGGGATAAAAACTGTTCGTGACGTGAAGATCGGAGATACGATCGTTCACTCGGATAAAAAAGATAAAACCCCGACTCTTGCCGGCTATAAAGAATCTAAACCCATGGTCTTTTGCGGGATTTTCCCGGTGGTCTCCGAAGAGTATGAACTCCTAAAAGAAGCCCTGGAAAAACTCGCCTTAAACGACTCTTCATTCACCTATGAACCTGAAGTCTCTCAAGCCTTGGGCTTTGGCTTCCGTTGCGGATTCCTAGGTCTCCTTCACATGGATATTATTCAAGAGAGACTTGAGCGGGAGTTTAAGCTCGCTCTTATCTCCACTGCCCCATCATGTTCCTACGAAGTCATCACAAATTCCGGCGATAAGATCATCGTGGATAACCCGTCCAAGCTTCCAGACCCGGGTCAGATCGATTCGATCTTAGAGCCGACGGTGAAGCTCTCAATCCATCTTCCAAATGATTATGTCGGAAAAATCATTAAGCTTTGTGAAGACCGCCGCGGTCAGCAGCAGGCGATCAATTACATCACTGAGGAAAGAGTGCAGCGCATCTACATTCTTCCACTTTCGGAGATGATGTTCGACTTCTACGATCAGTTGAAATCCCTCTCCAAGGGGTATGCCTCCATGGACTATGAACTTAATGAGTACATGGAATCTGACATGGTGAAACTCGACGTTCTCTTGAATGGAGAAAAGGTCGATGCTCTCTCAGTCATCACTCACCGAGGGACTTCTCACCAGAAAGGAAAGGATCTCACCCATAGGCTCATGAAGGTCATTGATCGCCAGCAATTTGATATCGCCATCCAGGCCGCCATCGGGGCAAAGGTCATCGCTCGGGAAACGGTGAAGGCCTTAAGAAAGAACGTACTCGCCAAATGCTACGGTGGTGACGTTTCTCGTAAGCGTAAGCTTCTGGAAAAACAAAAAGAAGGGAAGAAGAGGATGAAAATGGTCGGGAATGTTGAAATTCCTCAAGAAGCCTTCTTGGCAGTTTTGAAAGTCGAAGAGTAGAATATCAGCCATGCTCGACGTCGTTAACCAACATCTTGATCAAGTCCTCAGCCACTACACCACGGGGAATTTCTTCGACGACCTGAAGGTCGCCAAGGAGAAGTATTTCTCTATCACGGGAAAACTCGACGAAGATAAAGACGAGTTTGAGTCCCGCATGGATTGTTTCAACGACTGGTACATCTTTCAGTACCGTCACCAGGATGGCTCAAAGGTCATCGAAGAATACATCCGCACCAACCAGCTCGATGAGGATCTCTCACAGGCCCTCTTAAATGTGAATCACTCTCTCTTCGAATACTCCAAAGTGAACTTCAGAAAGCAAGTCGTTCTTCGGGATATTCTCCATGATGAGAAAGTTGTGCTTGTGAAAAACCATCCCAACATCGGGGTGATGGAAGGCGATATCTTCACTGGCCGCGTGATTAAGTACAAGGGCGAAAACTACCTACTTCGAGGCATGTGCTTACTTCCTCAAGGAGTGAAGTCCATTCTCAAAAAGCAGTCAAAGATTGTTCGGAAGAAAAATAGTTTCGACGAAGAATTAAATTTCCTTCTTCTTCTTGAGCAGCTCAAGACGAAGGCCATGCACTACTCGCACATTGATCCGACGAAGATTTTTATTTTCTAATGATTTTTTGATCTCGTCAGAAGATACGGAATCACACCCAGAACATTCACCGCAAGTGTCACCACAAAGAAGAGATTGAAGAGTGATGCTCCGTTGTCGATCCCTGAGAACTCAAAGAGCTTCTGGAAGATCGCATGCCCTACGCCGAGACCTGAAGGGGCCACGGGAAGGGCGAGGGACACAACTCCGAGAGGAATAAAGGC
>CAZPFM010000240.1:0-4762 GCA_964585845.1 uncultured Bacteriovorax sp. | reverse complement strand
TAGGAGTCTGACTTGGTGGTGATGTCCATTTCGACAATCGCCCCAGGGTAGACGACAAGTTTTTTGGACTCAAGGGAGCCGGAGATTTTTGCACTCGCTCGTACTGAAACCGTACCTGTGGATCTGATTTCTCCGCTGACTGTTCCAAAGATTTCCACATCGTGTGCCTCGAGCTCGCCTTGAACGTGGCTTCCTCTTTCGAGAACAAGCCGGCCTTCACCGATCATTTTTATGCTCCCTTCAATTCGGGAAGTAATGATAGCGTCTCCACTTAGAACAAGGTCTCCCTTGATCGTGGAGTTAGAGCCAAGAATATTGTATTTAAATTCTTTAAAATCCTGTTCCTGGATCATGACTTTGGCTCCACTTTGTAAGGACCGAGTTTTTGATGAAGGAGAAGGTCTCCTTCCCGGCTGAAGATATAAACCATAAAGTTCATCTCCTTCCCGGCGGGACTTACAAAAAATTCAGCATTGGTAGGACGCAAACGGGAAACAGCAAAGGTTTCACCAGCAGAATACTTAATCCCGGTGGCCATCTGAGCGTTGGCCTCCCGAGGATAGGCCACGAGAGCGTTTTCTGAGAGAAGGTAAGCAATCACATAACCCACAACCCGGCTCTCGGCGTTGGCATTAATAATCTGAAATTTAAAAGACACCCGATTGGAGTCCTGTTCAACGGAGAACTGATCAATAGAAACTAGTTTCTGGGAGGTTAGGTTCTGCATCCCATAGGGTTTACGAATGGTGAGAAGATAGGGATCCTCGGTGTTTTCCTGGGCCCCTGTCGTGGACAGTTTCTCCATAAGAAGTGAGTTACTCTCTTTTAAGGAAGAGAGTTCACTCTCAAGAGCGAGGAGTTTTGCATCCTGTTCGGAAAGAACTTCAGGGATTTGCGGCTTCGGGGCCACACTCAGACGGTGACCAAGACCCCAGAAGAATAGGGCCAGGGCGAGTATTCCGAGGCAGAGAGGAATGAAGACGAAAATGAATCGAAGGAATCTTTTTGAGAATCTCAAATACCGGGGAGGGAGGGGAGCATCGTAGATGACGATGGAGACTTCGCTACCCGATGTTTGAATGGATTCCTGCATTACTTAGTCTTTGGAAAAAATCGATCCGATGGAGTGAAGGCAAGTGTACTTGTTCCTTCAACTTTTTCCCAGAGTTCTCCAACAATTTTCCAATCGTAATTAGAGTCTTTTTTGAGATAGAGAGTCTTTTTACCGATGTCGTTAATGACCGATGAGCGGTAATCCTGTTCAAGCTGGACGACGGCATAGTCATTCATGGAAAGAATCGAGATGAAGTTCATCTTTATCTCAGGAGTGTCATTTCTTGAGAAGACAGCTTTCTTATAGGCCTTGTAGGCGTGGTAGTTCCCCTTGGAACGATCCCGAAAATCATTTTCGTCATAGCTTGAGATATAGGTCTTAAAGTCTTTTTCCTGCCAGGCCTTAGACCAAGTCTCAATAGCTTCAGAAATTTCTTTTCGGTTTTTTTCCCAGGCATGATTTGTGAGATGGAAAACATCCTGGACCACGATGATGGGAGTATGACCTAGTTCGATATACTGAGAGATTTCCCGAAGGTCCTGGTTCTGAACAACTACACAGCCACGGGAGTCGAGTCCTTTGGAGATGCGGTTGTCATTATCGGTGGAGTGGAGCCAGATCCCACTGCCTTTTTTACCAGCGAGCTGATCAATGAAGTTAGGGTAGTTGGTTGGGAAAGCACCACTTCCGTAGATCTCTCCGGCCTTGCCATGTCGACGAAGAAGCTCCTCTTTGGAAAGGAAGTCTTCGAGAACGTAGATACCTTCAGGAGTCTTGTGATCTCCTTCGACAAATTTATTGCCGCGGAATTTTCCGGTTGCGGCCGCAAAGGTCTTCACCAGCTTCGGGTGACTGCCACTGTTTACGTAGATATGAATTTGGTGAGTTGATTTTTCTACCAGAATAACGTGGTGAGAGAATCTCTGATCCATCATAAGAATGTTGGACGGGAAGAAGGTCTCAGTCGCCGCGGCTTTTCCGACAAACAAAGTCAACATCAGTGCAGTGATGAAGGTGTATTTCAAGTGTCCTCCGAAAATTTGGAATGCACAAAGATTGTATTATGAGCCCCCGCAGGAATCAATAGAGAGATGCGATGCTCATAGAGTGAAATTCTTGCCGCTGCCTTGGTCCCATCACTAAGTAAGTTATCATTATCAGGAGGTTCATTAAGATGACTTATTACCTAGTCAGTTTTGACAAGAATTTCCTGCGTTTTCAGAAGGCCCATGACTTTCTGACAGATGCCTATTTCCTCAATACTGACTCCTTGCTTCGGGAAGTTCTCCTGGATCTTGAAGATGACTCCATTTTCTTCATTGAATTTGAAGGCAAGAGAACGGAAAAAGATGAGTTCGTTCTGAGTCTGCGGGAATCTGGTAAGGATATCAGGGTCATCTACGTCACTTCTAAAGATTTGAGTGATGTCACGACTCATCATCATACACCGGCCGGCGGAGACTCTTATATCTCAAGGGATATTTCGACTGAAGAACTCAGTGAGCTTCTTGAAGCTTTTGGGACCTCAGATAGAAGTCGGGTCGAGGGGGCAGGAGAAGCCTTCGAAGTGGATAAGCTCAAACGTTTCAAAGAGCACCCCCAGAGCCAGGAACTCAATCGGCTCTTTGCGGGAAGTCTCAAAACTCAGAAATCCCAATGGGAAAAAGAAAAAGAAAATGAAGACAGATATGATTCCGGAGAAGACATGAATAAAAAAGACTCGGCGGATCTCTCACTAGATGGAGAGTTTGACCTTGGGGAGGACTTCAGTCTCTCCGATGATTCAGAGAGTTTGTCCCTTGATGATCAATCGGCAGGAGAAGAAGAAGGAATCCTTTCATTAGGGGATGATCAACCTGGCAGTGACTTCGGCGATCTCTCTCTTTCTGATGATCATCCTGATGAATCCCCGGACGAACTCAGTTTAAGCGAAGAACCTAATCTGGGAGACATTAAAATCGATGCACCCGCGGCCAGTGATGATCTCTCTCTTAGCCTGGATTCAGGCGATGAACTGGCCCTGAGCGATGATCTTGAATTCGGAAGCCCGGAATCGGAAGAATCCGATTATGGGGCCATTAGCCTTGAAGCACCGTCCACTGATACAGAAGCTAATGATGACTTCCATATGGATGATGTTAGTGAGATCTCCGATGAAGTCCGGGAAAAGCTTAAAGAAATCGATGCCATCATGGATGGATCGAGTAAGATCGATATCAAAAATCCTGAATTTAACCGAAATATCGAGCAGCCTCTTGAGAATGAAGAGCTGAGTTTTGAAACAGATGAAGAAGAAGCTCAGGTCGAAGCTGTCGAAGCTGTCGAAGAAGATCAGAACATTAATGAATCTCTGGTCTCTGATGAGGTCAATGTAGATGAACTGAATTTTTCTTCTGAGGAAGAGCCAGAAGTTGAAGAGCCCGCTCCAGCACCTGAAGTTCCCAAAAAGAAAAAGAAAAAAGAAAGATCACAAGAGGATCACCAGAGCTTTAAAGAAATCTCCGGAGCCTATTCAGGGGAACTCGAACGCCTCCAGGCCACTATCTCTAATCTTCGTGCCGATCGAGATGAGCTTCTTCAAAAAATCCAGAACTTCGAAGATAACGAGGTCATGCAGAAGCGTCATGCCCTGAGCCTTCGTGCCGAACTCGATGAAAAGAAAATCGAACTTTCAATTATCCGGCGGAAACTCAACGAAGAGATCTCCGAATTAAAAGATCAGGTTAATCTTCTTGATGAAAAGAAGCTCATCGCAGATGAGAAGATCAAGCTCCTTCAGCAGGAAGTAGAGAAGTCCGCTCATCGGAATAAACTCGATGTAAAGCGGGTGCAGATGCGGGAGCGCGAACTTGAACAGAAGCTGGAACTCCTGAAGGCCGATGCCGAGACTCAGATCAGAAACCGGGATCTGAAAATCCTGGAACTCAAGCGTAAGATCGATGGAATGGAATTCGACATGGAATCGATCAGTACTCAGGAAAAGAAGTCAGTTGAAAGTCGCTTCGAATTAGAAGATAAACTAGATAAGGCCATCAAGACACTCCGAAGTGCCATCACCGTCCTTGAAGACGAGGGCCGAAGTGTCGCCGCTGAAACATTAAAAAAGAATATTGATGTCTAATAGTTTTGATAAACTCGACATTCTGGCCATAGGACTCGACTCCTTCACCCTTGAGAGCATCAAAAAGGCTCTTAAGGCGAATCATGTCCAGTATCACCTCACGATCATCAAGAGTCTGGCAGAGATTAGTGAAGTAAAAAGAAAAACTCCTCAGGCAATCTTTCTTTTTACCAACCTTCAAAAAGATAAAATGATCGACGAGATTCGCTCCGTAAGCTCTCGCTTCAGTCGCTCGGCCTTAACGGTTCTCTCTCCAAGCTCCGATCCTCAGGCCATGGCGGCTTGTTTTCGCGCCGGCGTCTTTGACTATATGACTGTTCCTCTTGAGCAGAATGATCTTCGCACTGTCGTCTATCGCCTAAAGCTCTTCGGAGTCGTGCAGGGCGGACAGTGGACACCGGAGCGGGCCGTGCTACATCTTTTTTCAAGACCGGAGAATTTCTCCTCTCCCCAGGATGTAGCAACAAACCTCAATCACTACCTCAATCTTTTCTTTGATGTTGAAAAAGAACTAACCTTTTCAAACTCCGAGAGAATCATTTCTTCTCTGGGAAAAAAACTCAAATTCACTCCCCAGCAGGTTAAGC
>CAZPFM010000239.1:0-4786 GCA_964585845.1 uncultured Bacteriovorax sp. | reverse complement strand
AATTGAGTACAAGGTCGGAAAAGCCCCTTTCATGGCCAATGGTAAGGCCACCGCAAGCAATGAGCGTGATGGCTTCATCAAGGTCTTGACGGGCAAGCATGGTGAGCTTTTAGGCGCACACATCGTAGGAACTCAGGCCACAGAGCTTATTCATGAATATGTTCTCTTCCGCACCATGGAAGGGATCGATGAAGAAATCTTTGCCACCATTCACCCGCATCCGACACTCGGCGAGTTCCTCGGAGAAGCAGTAATGGCCGCAAAGGGTAGAGCACTTAATCTTTAACAGGTTTTTTTAGGAGATATTTATGGCACGCGTAGAAGTTGTTATGCCTCAGATGGGTGAGTCCATCACCACCGGAACCATCACCAAGTGGCACAAGGCCCCGGGTGAAGTGATCGAGCTTGATGCGATTCTGCTCGAGATTTCGACGGATAAAGTTGAGTCCGAAATTCCTTCACCAGTTGAAGGGAAGATCGTTGAGCTTCTTTACGAAGAAGGCGCCACAGTAGACGTTGGCAAGCCGATTGCGATTATCGAAGACGATATGAACGCTAAAGTTGAGACTACTTCATCTAAGCCAGCTGCCAAAAAAGAAGAAAAAGAAGAAGCTCCTGCGGCCAAAGAAGAAAAGTCCGCTGGTGCTCCTGCCTATGCTCCGGTTCATGATGCGGACGAGAGAAATGAAGATGGATTCCGCTTCTACACGCCGCTTGTCAAGGCCATGGCCAAGGACGCAGGCATTGCTCTTTCTGAGTTAAAAAACATCAAAGGTTCAGGGGCCGGTGGTCGAGTGAATAAGGCCGACCTTGAAGACTATATTGCTTCCCGCGGAAAAGGCGGAGCGAGCAGCACGAAGTCTGCTCCAGCAGCGTCTGCAGCTCCTCGTGGATCATCTGAGACCCGCTCCAATGGAGACCGGGTTGAAGTTGTGCCGATGGATAATATGCGCAAAGCTATCGCCCGTAATATGGTGGCCTCAAAGCAAACTTCTCCCCATGTGAACTCCATCGATGAGATCGATATGACTTCACTTGTTCGTGCCCGTGAGAAAATCAAAAACGATTTCAAAAAGCGTGAAGGTATTAACCTCACTTACTCTCACTTTGTTCTCTACGCTATTGTTCAGGCCCTCAAAGAACACCCGATGATTAACTCTTCTGTAGAAGGGGATAATATCGTGATTAAAAAAGACATCCATCTTGGATGTGCGGTTGCGGTTCCTGGAAACGGTCTAGTTGTTCCAGTGATTAAGCACGCTCAGGACCTTAACCTCACGGGAATCGCCCGTCAGCTTGATATTCTTGCTAACAAGGCTAGAAATAAGAAGCTCACCATGGATGATCTCTCCGGTGGAACTTACACCTTCACTAACAATGGCTCTTTCGGAACTCTCATTGCAACTCCTGTGATCCTTCAGCCGCAGGTTGGGATTTTCTGTACGGGTGTTATTAAGAAGCGTGTGATGGTGATGGAAGATGATTCCATGGCAATCCGGCACATGATGTATGGAACGCACACTTACGATCACCGGATCATTGATGGAGAGCTTGGCTCGAAGTTCCTCGCAAGTGTGAAATACCACCTAGAGAACATGAGACCAGAAGAACTAATCTAAAAAAAAGCCCCTCTTTAAGAGGGGCTTTTTTTTTTTGCCTAAAATTTATAGAAAAGAAGCGCTTGAGCGGTGTTGATTTTTATATTTTCGTAGTTTTCCTGGATGGCGTGGTTGAAGACAAAATCCGCTGACCAGTTCCGGGAGAAATTCCAAGTCACACCGAAGTTTGTGTAGTTCACAAACGTTGTTCCATCGTCGTCAAATTCTCCACAGTCCTCGCAGGTCTTCGCCAGAAGTATCCGGGGAGTCAAACCTCCAAAGATGGAAAGTGAGTCAATCACATCAAACTGAAGGTTCAGGGGAATGGCCGCATAGTAAGATTTAAGTTCAATATTAGGATTTGTCCCTATTTTATTATCTACGCTGACACGTGCGTATTCGAAGAAAGCACCGGTTCTGAAGCCAATATTTCCCCATCGACCGACGGTTTTCCACCCGGCAGTGAGTCCAAGAGTCTGGTCATCTTCGAGCTCATACTGATTTGGTAGATCTTCCTTATAGGTATTGAGATTTATACCGAGACCGCCGTAGCTGTCCCAGTCGGCGAGGGCATTAAACGATGCACAGAGAGCAATAGCGGTAACGATTTTTTTCATGATTCCTCCGTATAATACTGAGATACTCAGCAAAACAGAGACCATTATTTTTTGCGACTGCTCTGCAGATCTGCCAGGGCCTTCTCGGAGCCGTTAAACTGAGGGGAGTAGAAACGCACGTTTACTTCTTCTGGAAGATAGCGCTGGGGAACCCAGTTGCCTGGATAAGAATGAGGATACTTATAATTCTTTTTTTCCGGGGAAACATTCGAGAGATGACCCGGGACTTCTATCGTGGGGTTGTCTCTTACAAAACTCATGGCTTCATTAATCCCCATGTAGGCAGAATTGGATTTTGGTGAGAGGCACATGAAGACAGTGGCGTGAGAGAGAGTGATCCGCGCTTCTGGCATGCCGATTTTAGTTGTCACGTAATGAGCATTGGCCGTGACCTGGAGGGCCTGGGAATTCGCAAGCCCCACATCTTCAGAGGCCAGGATCATGAGGCGCCTGGCGATAAATTCAGGGTCTTCCCCTCCGTCGAGCATGATCGCAAGATAGAGGAGGGCCGCATCCGGATCCGAGCCCCGGATGGACTGAATAAAAGCGGAGATCACATCGTAGTGGCGATTGGCATTTCGATCGTACTGACGGGCGTGCTCGAAGAGTTCCTTCAAGACCGTTTCTTTATCGACAAGCTCCGCCTCCTCAAAGGCCTCGAGACGAGAGAGCTGATTTAAGGCAAAGCGGGCATCACCATTGGAGAGTTTAGCGATCTCCGGGATAAAATCC
The DNA here is from genome assembly GCA_964585845.1 of uncultured Bacteriovorax sp. Classification (GTDB taxonomy): domain Bacteria; phylum Bdellovibrionota; class Bacteriovoracia; order Bacteriovoracales; family Bacteriovoracaceae; genus Peredibacter. The sequence goes on along the minus strand of CAZPFM010000239.1, from coordinate 1,839 downwards.
TTAAGCTCCGGGCGATGGAGAGTTTCCAGACCTCGCTCGAGAATCTGTTCAAGTTCGGAGGCAGTGAGAGTTTTCAATTCGACCAGGGAAACACGGGAAATAAGAGCTTTATTTAAAGAGGTGTGGGGATACTCCGTGGTGGCCCCGATAAAGAGGAAGTCCCCGTTTTCAAGATAGGGAAGAAGGGCATCCTGTTGCGATTTATTAAACCGGTGGATCTCGTCGATGAAAAGTATGCTTTCTTTATCAAATTGCTTCTTCCGGTCCAGCATCTCGGCAATGAGGCGCTTAAGCTCCGGGATCCCACTGGTCACCGCCGAAAAAGGGTAGAGCTCATGGCCAATATTCTTTGCCAGGATATGGGCGAGGGTCGTTTTTCCTGTGCCCGGCGGGCCCCAGAAAATTACATGACGGGGGGATTGAATCAGTTTCTGCAGCTGGGGACGGATCTTTTCCTGACCGTAAAAATCATCAAGCGTCCCCGGTCGCATCTTGGCGGCCAGGGGCTGATCAGAGGGAGAGTCGGAAGAAAAAACATCGAGCTGCATAGGAAGGGACTTTTACCACTCCAGAACTCAGAAGAAAAATTTTCTGCCCTGCGACTTTGTTGACTTCTTTGATGCCCAAGGTTAACTTTTTCCTTCACAATTTTTTTGAGAATGCTACGAGGAAGGGGGTGTATTTAAATGTCTACTATTCAGATTCACATTGATGAGCGTTTCCCAGCGGAAAAGGCCATTAAGAAGTTTAAGCGTCTCTGTGATGCTTACGGAATCGTGAAAGAGTACCGTGCCCGAATCGAGTACAAGAAACCTTCTGTAAAGATGAAGGAAAAATTGGAAAACGCCGAGAAACGCCGTCGCAAAACGACTGGCCGAAGCCGGACCTCCACGAAGTACTAAGCCAAACGAAAGCCCCTCTCTGAGGGGCTTTTTTTTTATGCCTAAAAATAATAGCGAAGGAGTGAGTTCCAGCGATTGTGGATGGTCGCAAGATACGGGGCCATGCCATCCGGAGTCTTTTTGTTTCTCTTGGTGAGATTCATATTGAGAAGATTCAGGCTGAAGTTAAGAGAATTAACGTTACGGTTGAGGAATTCGTAATTGCGATTATTCGAGATGTGCATCTGAATCGGTCTGACGAAATTAAAGTAAAAGTGCCGGAAGTCTTCCCGGTAGGTATAAGGCACAAATTCCACAAGGGTGAGGGAGAGCTCCGTGGAGAGTTCGTCGAGTTCTTTTAAAACCGGATAAGTATTAATCTTCGGGCTGATCTTGGCATGAATCAGGAAGGCTGCATTGTCGAGCTGGCCCTTTACTTCAACCACACCTGAATGAAATTCCGAGACTACCCGGGTTCCACCGATGGCACTTAAGTGCAGACTCGAATAGGGGTGACTCTTCTGATAGAGCTTCATGGTGCGCTCTTCAATCTGGCCCAGACGGGAGCGAAGATTTTCAATGGTCTCAATGCATTTTTTTTCAAGATGACCGGGACAAGAAGAGCGGAGAGTTTCTTTTATGGGGGCCAGATCATCCATGGCCTCCATGAGACCCACAATCTCCTTGGGAAAATCCGGAAACAGGGTCACCATCTGGTAGAAGTCTCCCAGGATACCCTGGAGCACGGGTCTCACATTAATCCGGAAGGCTTCCGGAGAGAGTTTCCGTTGGGAATAGGCAGAGGTCGAAATAAGGAGAGTGAAGAGGACAAGGAGCTTCATGACTCCATTATGCCGTCTCCTTCTCGTTCTCATCAACCTCAAAAAGGATGAGCTGAGGAGAATTCTCCCAGAGCGTTGGAAAGAGATCAAAGACACTCCGGGAATCAGGTCGATAC
>CAZPFM010000238.1:0-4837 GCA_964585845.1 uncultured Bacteriovorax sp. | reverse complement strand
GGCCGAATACTTAAAGCAGAAGGCCCTCAAGGCCCTGGAAGAAAAGTACAAGGGACTTGATCCTGAGCAGGTGAAATACACCTACCGGGAAGTACTTCTTGCGACCTTTGATCAGTTTTGGAAAGACCATCTCCTTGCGATGGACCATTTAAAAGAAGGGATTAATCTTCGCTCTCACGGCGGAAAAGATCCTCTGGTTGAATACAAGAGAGAAGCCTTCGTCCTTTACGAGAACATGAAGTTTGCCATTAAGAAATCCGTCGTTGAGCGAATTTCTCACATCAAGCTCATGACTCAGGAAGAGATCGAGGCCATTCACCGCGAACAAGAGGCTCTCCTTGAGGCCCAGATGAAGGCCCATCAGGAAGCTGAGCAGGCAAAATCCATGGCCCACGAAAAGAAGGTCATCCGTGCCTCCATGAAAGTTGGCCGAAATGATCCTTGTCCCTGTGGATCTGGAAAGAAATTCAAAGCCTGTCACGGAGCCTAGATGAGTAATAAGAAGGATCTGACTCGGATCGAGGACCTCGGAGAATATCTTCATCAATTAGATGATGAGCCCGAAGAGGTCCCTGCTTTCGAAGCAGAGACTTCTGACTTTGCAACTTCCGAAGAGGATTCCGAGAACTTCACCAACGATTTCTCTTCAGAATTTTCTGAAAACAGTGACGATTTCTCTACAGGTCAAGAATTCGGGAGCAGTGAAGAGAGCTTCAGTTATGGCGAGACTGAAACCGAAAATGAAGAGATACCCAGCTTTGAAACCAGTGAAGAATCTTTTGCTCCGCCGGTTTTTGAACCAACTGAAGAGACTTCAAGTGATGAGGCCCTGACCGATCCGATCGAAGAGATCTCTTTCTCTGAACCAATTCCTGAAGATGTGATTGAAGAGACTCCAACTCCGTCTTACTCGGCCCCTGAACCCGTTACTCCACCTGCAAAAGAGCCGGAAAACTTTGCGGACGTTAAGGCCTTCGCTGAGTCCACCCACTTTACCTCTGCAGGTGTTGAGGGAAATCCATCCTTCAGTGTTCTTTTAAAAAACGTTAAATACGCTGAGGATGTGAGTGATATCTTAAGTCTTCTAAAAGAATTTCGTCTGGTCTCTGACACTGAAGAGCAGACCCGATCCCGTCTTATGCGGGGCCAGCTTTTAATTCCTCGGATTTCTGAATACACGGCCATTTTCATTGCTCACAAACTCCGCCGCTTTGACCTCGACATTCAGGTGGGGCTCTCCGATGACATTCATCCTCCGAAACATATGGAAAATCCTGAGCTAGGTGTAGTGAGTAAGCAGAGCCTTTATCAGAATCAGCATCACCACTTTCAGTTTGAGGACGCTAAACTCGACCTCTCTCAGATCATTGTTGCGGCCACACCTTCTCTGGAGGGTTATCAGGTGGTTCGCTATCTCGGTGTGGCTTCTGAGCACCAGATGCTTGATGGCGAAATCGTTGAGGATGAAATCTCCGATCAAATTCCTAAATACTACCAGGAACTCGCTGGTAAACTTAAGGCCCATGCCCTTAAGCAGAAGGCCAATGCAGTGGTGGGACTCAATTACCAGCTCACCCCACTTCCTTCCGAATATGGACACGCTATCCAGCGCTACCGTCTCTCCTGCACCGGAAATCTTGTTTGGGTCAGAAAAGTATGAGGCAATTTGAGGTTTTGATCGTTGGAGGAGGGATCAACGGATGTGGTCTTCTTCGGGATCTGGCCCTTAACGGCGTAAAAACACTCCTCATTGAAAAAGGAGACTTCTCCTCCCAGACCTCAGAGGGATCATCCAAGATGCTTCATGGTGGGGTTCGTTATCTTGAGAACATGGACTTTGCTTTAGTCCAGGAAGCCCTGGAGGAGAAGAACCTCTGGTTAAAGCTCGCTCCCCATGTGTGTTTTGAAAGAGAGTTCTATCTTCCTCTCTATGATTATTCCAAGTACACCCCCTTAATGCTTAAGGCGGGACTCTTTCTCTACGACTTTCTCTCTCATTTCCAGAACCAGCCCCATAAAATGTATAGCGCAGATGAGACTCTTAAACTCATCCCTTCTCTGGCGAGTAAAGGTTTGCGGGGGGCCGGAATGTACTTTGACGGGGTCGTGGATGACGCCAAACTCTCCCTGGAATGCCTCTACGATGCTCTCCTCGAAGACTGCGCTAGCGCTCTAAGCTATCACGAAGTCTTTGAGACGAAACGGGTAGAGAATGGTTACGAAGTGAGCTTTCGCTCCCGAATGAATGACAAAGCTGAAACAGTTTTCACTAAAGAGCTCGTTTTTACCACCGGCCCATTCACCGACGAGCTTCTTCCTAAACTCAAAATCCCGTGGAGACCACAGCTAGTGCCCTCAAAAGGGATTCACCTCTGGCTTAAGAAAGATTCTATCCAAGCACAAGGATCAGTCGTTCTCACCACGAGAGATAACCGTGTAGTCTTTGTCATCCCTCAAAGAGACGCCGTTCTCGTGGGGACTACGGAAACACCGGTGGATCAGGAAATCTTCGACATCAAGGCAACTCCAAAGGAGATCAATTATCTTTTGGGAGTGTTGAAGCAGTACTTCCCGGATTCAGATATCTCAGAAGAGAAAATTATTTCCACGTTTGCGGCCGTGAGACCTCTGGCCCGGGAAGATGATGGCTCTACTGAGGCCTTAGGTAAAGTAAGCCGCTTCCATAAGATCATTCGTCCTGACTCTCACACTTATGTCCTGATCGGAGGGAAATACACAACTTTTCGGCGAATGGTTCAGGAAATCGCTCAGGAGATTGTGCCAAAACTCGGGAAGCGATACTCCCCTAATCTTACATTGAACCCACTCCGTCAGAAATCCATCATGCCCACATTTGGGAAAAAACCTGAAATCACTCTTGGGCTCATTAAGAAAATCATCAATGATGAATATGTCACTACTTATGAGGATCTTGTGAAAAGAAGACTCTCGCTACTTGATGAGGCCCAGGACTTAGAGAGTATCAAAGGGATCCCTTCTGATGAGATCAAGTCCTTACTCTAGAACCGATAAGAAAACCCAAGAAGAAGTCTAGGTCCACCCACCGTGCGGTTAAACGACTGCCCGGCATCGTCCTCTTTAAACTTCTCCGCTCTCTGGTAGTAATCAAAGAGCATTCGTCCTCCGAAACCAGATCGGGCGTAGTACTTAAAGCCAAACCCAACAGAAAAACCGTTGGTGGCACCAGAAGCTTCTCTCTCCATATCCGTGACATCATCCCGGTATAACGATTTTGTAGAGCCGATCATCCCAGCAAGATGCACGTAGGGAATGAATCGATTGGTCTGGCTAGGCATCGTACCAGGATGCCAGTTCACACCAAATTCAAATTCCGAAGTGTCATTGTTTGCACTCACTCCGTTGTAGGATTGAGAGTTTAATCGCATCACATTGAAAGCACCCGTGAGACTGAAACGCGAGTACCAAGCGCGCTCTTTCTGAGAGTATAATTCGGCCCCAATTCCGATATGGTGAGAGGCATAGGACCCCTTTCCTTCCGAAACATCACTTTTTGTAGAGGCGGCCAGTCCAGAGATATTTAAAAGAGTAAAGACCTCGACGTTTTTCTCCACGATAGTGACATCTTCCAGGGCCATCACCTCGGACTCATCAATTGTCATATTGGCATCGGCCGCTCCCACATCCTGAGCACCATCAGCAAGAGGAATGCCCAACTGATTGGGATCTCCCACTGGACGGGTCGGAGTGTCTTCAGCGACGATGGTTTGAGATTCATCCTTAGTAATTTTAACCGGTGGAGTGATCTTAATTGTCATCACAGCATCGTTTACAATGAAGTCAGCATTCACAAGCCGGTAGATAGACCAGATGGATCTTGTAGGAGACACCTTCACGAGTACCCCCCGGGCGATAACTCCGGCCGTCACCACAAAGCGGGCATGATCCCCTTCCACCAGACCGTCTTCAGAACCCCTGTTGAGCATGAGGGTCTTTCGCGTGTCTGTTGATTTAAGGACTCTTACCGTGAGTTTTTCATCGATCTCAAGAGCATGAAGACTAACGGAAGAGAAAAGAAAAAGTAGAAGAAAATATTTCATCATGTCCTCTTAAAACGAATAGTTCAATCCAAAGCCCACCCGGGCCTCGACGAGTTGAGTATTATCCGGCAGGATCGTTCCCTGCTTATTTGATTCATAACGATCAAGATTGAGTGTTTCCATGGCCGCATTGACTCTGAGACCAACGCCCGAGCGGAGATTGTACTTCATTCCACCCCAGAGTCCCGGGACAGAGAGAATAGTGTAATTGGCCTTATCACCCGGGGTCGGTGCCGTCACAGTTGCGTAACCACTGCGGATAAAGGTTCCCAGAAAAAAGACCGGTGCTTCCACTGTATAAGGAGCATAAAGAGGATACCAGTTCGCTCCGGCAGAGAGAGAAACGTCGTCGACACCAGCGTTTGTCCCATTGGTTTCGAAGGCCGTCTGATTTCTGCGGATTGACCCAAACAGTGTAAAGCGCTCAAGAGTCTGATGCTTTATAAAAGGAATAAATTCAAAGCCACCTTCGATAGAGGCCCGCCCATTTCTCTGATAGGGATCTGAGTCGGTTTGGGAGTCATTCACGATAAAAGCATAATCAAGGAAGATGGAATACTTTGGAGGATTGGCAACCAGGTACTCCCGGCGGTCTTTTTCCTGAAGAGCAGATATACTTTTCAAATTATCCCGAAGCTCTTCATCCGAAAAATCCTCTGACCACACATCACCTTTTTCCAGTTGATAGCGACGAATTTTCAGGTCGTTTTTAAATTGGGCATCTTTTCTAGCAACATAGTTTTTGTATTCTGTGTTGG
>CAZPFM010000237.1:0-4865 GCA_964585845.1 uncultured Bacteriovorax sp. | reverse complement strand
AGGCCCTTAAATAGCCAATTTAAGCCCCGGGCACTCACCCGGGGCTTTTTCCCTTAAGAATCTCTTTAATTTCCACCCTTTAGTTTTTTCACAATGCTCTCCAAATCTGGTCAGAGACAATTTTTTTGTCTAAGATGAGCCGAATTTCTCTCAAGGAATAACTATGCGCACAAACATCTCTGAAACCGGGGCCAATCAAGTGAATTCAAAACCGAATGCGAATTACGAGAATAAACTCGCTCTCATTAAAAAACATAAGCTCTCCAAAGCGGACCTGAAATGGTTCCTCCATAATGTCTATGTTTCGCGAAAAACGGATGATGCTGAGATCACCATGAAAAAGCAGAACAAGGCTTTCTTCCAGATCTCCGGTGCCGGTCACGAAGGGATTCTTTCCGCAGTGGCAAAAGTCTTAAAACCAAAGCATGACTACTTCATCCCATACTACCGTGACAGAGCTCTTTGCTTAGGTCTTGGTGTCACTCCTTATGAGATGCTCTGCCAGGCCAATGGAAACACCGGTGATACTGCTTCTCACGGTCGTCAAATGCCGGCGCACTGGGGGAATGTAAAACTTAACATCGTCTCTAAGTCTTCTTGTACAGGGACTCAGTTTCTTCAGGCCTGTGGTGTTGCGGAAGCCGGACTTCACTTAAAGAAAATGAAACTCAAAGATTCTCCGGTCTATCATGATCAGGAGATTGTTTATACTTCCTGCGGAGACGGTACGACTTCTCAGGGAGAGTTCTGGGAAGGGCTCACCACTGCATGTGTGAATAAGCTCCCGGTTCTCTTTATGGTGGAAGACAATGGTTACGCCATCTCCACTCCGACCTGGATTCAGACGCCAGGTGGATCGATCTCCAAGGCCCTGGAAAATTTCCCGGGGCTTAAGATCTTCACCTGTGATGGGAACTGTCCGGTGGAATCCTACGACACCATGGTGGAAGTTGAAAAGTACATGAGAGAAGGGAAGGGTCCTACTCTTGTTCACGCTACTGTGACTCGTCCGTACTCTCACTCTCTCTCTGACGACCATGGCTTCTACCGCACCAAAGAAGATCTCGCTGATGAGGCGACAAGAGACGTTTTCAACTCATTCCCCAAGTTTCTTACGGAAACTGGTCTCATGACTTCTGAAGAAGTTAAAGAAGCCCTCGAAGTTGCCTCCAAAGAAGTGAAAGATGCCATGAAAGAAGCGCTCGAGACGGCATGGCCTTCTCAGGATACTTACATGGATCACCTCTACTCACCGGACGTCGACCCGACCTCAAGTGAATTTGAAACTGAAGCCAAGCTCTCTGGCAAAGAGGACATTCCTCTGGCTTCTGCCGTCAATATGACCCTGAAATCCGAGATTAAGAAAAACCCTCTCATGATGGTCTTTGGAGAGGATGTTGCCGACTTCACAGAAGTAGAAAAATACGACAATCCGGAACTAAAAGGTAAAGGTGGCGTTTTCAAAGTGACCCATGGGGTTCAGAAAGCTGCAAAACCTGGTCAGGTCTTTAACTCACCACTGGCAGAGGCCAATATTATTGGTCGCGCCATCGGGATGGCGATGCGAGGGCTTAAGCCTGTGGTTGAGATCCAGTTTTTCGACTATATCTGGACGGCCTACATGCAATTAAAGAACGAAATGGGGACTACTCGTTACCGCTCCGGCGGGGACTTTAAGTGTCCGATGGTTGTCCGCGTTCCTATCGGTGGATACCTCCGTGGTGGGGCCATGTACCACTCTCAGAGTGGGGAATCTCTTTTCACTCACACCCCAGGCATCCGGGTGGTTTATCCTTCCAACGCTCTGGATGCGATTGGACTTCTCCGAACGGCCATCCGTTGTGATGACCCGGTGATGTTCCTTGAGCACAAGCACCTTTACTACCAAGGCTACAATCGCTCCGCTGATCCAGGTGAGGATTTCATGATCCCATTCGGAAAAGCGCGCGTAGTGAAAGAAGGAAAGGATGCGACGATTGTGTGCTGGGGGGCCCTGGTTCAGAAGTCTGTCGATGCTGCTAAAGAGCTTGAGAAGGAAGGCTATTCAGTCGAGATTCTCGATGCGCGAACGATTGCTCCGTTTGATTACGAGGCGGTTTACAAGTCTCTTAAGAAAACTCATCGCCTCCTCATCTGTCATGAAGAACACAAGACTTCTGGATATGCGGGAGAGATCGCAGCTCGAGTGAATGAAGAATGCTTCGAAGCTCTGGATGCTCCGATCCTGCGTGTGGCCTCCAAGGATACCCATGTGGCCTATTGTCCAGATCTTGAGGAAGTGATTCTTCCTCAAACGAGTGATGTAGTCGAGGCCCTTCGTAAGCTTCTCGAATACTAAGGATATATTGATCTTAAGTTTCTGATGTCTTCCTGGTCGAGACCTATCTGGTCTCCACCAGGAGCACTTGTATGGCAGTAATTCATCACGGAATTTCGGTTATAGGGAGTGTAGATGTAATGCTCACTCACCTTGGCTGGTTTATTTAAAATTCTTCGAAGGCAGCCCGGATCTTCATCGAAAGCTTCCGGATGTAGGTGCTCATGCTGAAGGCCCAGCACATGACCGAACTCATGAGTGATATTGGTAAGATTAAGGTCATAGAGAAGAACATATCCCCGCGCCAGAGGATATCCTTCGAGAAAGCCTTTCCGTTTTGGGCCCACACTCGCTTGACCGCCGAGAAGACCACCATTTCTAGCTTTAAAAAGAACAATGTCGGCCTTGGGATCATCATCACAATTTTCAAATCCCGTAAATTCAATACCTGTTCTTTTTAAGGAGTACTCCTGGGCCAGAAGACGCTGGAGAGTTTCTTTTTCGTCGGGGGTCCAATTGTGGATGTGAGTGCGAAGGACACCGATGTCCCGGATCTTAGTTTCTGCTTTAGTGAAGCAAGTAGAGATTCTTTTTTGCTGCCAGGGATATTTCCAGATCACACCGGCGCTTACTGAGGAAGAGATAAGGGAGATTAGAAGAATCACAAACCTCATCGATTCTCCTTAGGATTGTACCAACATTTTGGTCTCTCCTCGCCCTTGATTCCATTTAAAATGGTGAGGAGCCGGCAATCTGGATTGGGATAATCAAAATCAATGCCATGCTTATACTTTTTCTTTCGGGCCTTATCCGGGGCCATCTTGATGGTGGGACCCATAAATTTCTGAAGCGCCTCTTTGCCCGCTTGAAAGGCGAGGGTCTCATCTTTCAAATAATTCAGGATGCAGGAGCCAGCAAAATAATCTGCTTCTCCTTCGATAGAGTCTCTCGGGTCATAGGGGGTAGCGATCCCCATGCTCTGCGGATTCACAGAGCCAAAGAGATGACCCAGTTCATGGCAGAGTGTGAAGAGAACTGCATCGGAAGAGAATTCCCGAACGAGTCCCGGAAAAAAGGTCACATGGGGGATGCCCGACTTATCATGACCACCGTAAGCCTGGATGAACCGGCAGTCAGTGGTATCACTCAAGCGAAGTTCAATCATCTGGCCCAATCGGCCCAGGGCTTCTGACTGATAGGAAGCCACAATCTCTTTAACAATTGAAGTTTTCTCTTCCGTCGTTTGATCCCAACAGACCGAAGCTATGGTCTGGAAGGAAAAGAGAATCGATAAAAAGAGAAGGGATTTCATCATCTCTAGCCAGCGAAGTTGAAACTGAGATTCTGAATCATGATGGTGTCATCAAGAACCGCACCCTGGATTTCCATGATGACGGCCGATTCATAAATTTCTCCGTCGATTTCTTCAGAACTGAAGCAGCTCACAGAAGCCGAGATCTGAGACTTTTTCACTTTGATATTGCTGATCTGGTTGCACTTCATAGCGTACTGCTTTTCAATCCCTTTCATAGCGCCGGAGACGACCGGATTTGAAAGGAGGGCGGCACCGATGTCATTAGCAAAGGCTGAAGAGCTGAGGATGAAAAGGGCAGTTAAGATAAGGGCTTTCATGGATGTCTCCTATTTTTAATTATCTTAAATATAGGAGACTTTTGTGAATGGAGGGGCCGGTTGTGAAACTTAGACAGGGGTGTCCAGAGAGTGGACGCCCCCTAGAATTTAATACCCTTTAGGAGCTTTTTCCCCTGTTCTTTGAGGTCATTTTTTCCGCCGGACTGGATCTTTTTAATCTCTTCCTGGATTTTGTCCTGATTTTTCTTATAGAGATCTTCTATTTTATCAAGACTAGCGAGGTTCTGATTCAGCCCCTTCACTTCTCCCAAGAGATTGCTCTGAGGTCCTTTGATCTTCTCTTCAACAAGCTCATTGAGTTTCCCTTGAGCGGAGGCGAGCTTGGCCCCGATCTCGCGAGTGAAGCCCTGGCCCAGTTCTTCACCGAGGTTAGATGAGAGACTCATCTTAAGATCTTTGAAGGTTCCCGTTGCCCGCCCATTAATATTGATAACAGGAATTGAGCTCACCACATTGGTGATGATTTCTTTTGCGAGCTTATTGGAGCTCTCGATGATGAATTCCGGCTTCGTCAGGGCCGAGTTCCAGTTCATCTTCACATTCTCTTGCTGCATCTCTGCCGTAAGAGTCGCAGAGCCATTGGCCTTCATGAAGCCGAACTTGATGTCTTCAGTTTCAGAGAACATCTTCTTTGGAACATTGAAGGAATTAACCTGAACATGGGCGGACTGTTTCCCGATCGCCTTAGTGTGGTCAACAGTGAAGAGGGCCTTAACTCCCATGATGTCTGAGGCCGGAAAATCTCCACGAAGATCAAGGACCATAGGTTTTTTGATCTGCTTCGGGGCCGTCGTCACATTGGTGAGTTCACCTGAGACATTCCCTGAGTATGAGTCTTTAGTCCCTTTCGAACTGATGGCCGCGCGTTTAAGCCAAAAGAGGGGATAGCCCTTGG
>CAZPFM010000236.1:0-4868 GCA_964585845.1 uncultured Bacteriovorax sp. | reverse complement strand
CTCAAATTGAAAAGTTATTATATTTAAAATAAGGAAATCCGGATCAGGCGCTCAAGACCTATCTTTCCTACGGTTTGGACAAAAGTTCCGAAGATGACATCCGGAAGGGGAGATTCTGGACCACGCCAATCGGAATTAAGTCCTAGAAGACAGTATTTCCCAATCTCTTTGACGATGACCTTACCCTCGAGACCCTTCAGAAAACCACTCTCAAAAAGAAATCCATACTGACCCTCTTCACGGATCCGTGGAATTTTAAAACTCACAATCATGGGATAGGGAAGGAGGGCGTGATCTACGGTGAAGGAAAATTTCTTAGTCTTTTCCTCATAGGAGCTCTCTTTGATGAATTCGATGAAGTGATGGTAGTTCTCATACTGTGAAAGTTTTCTCATCACCTTGATGCAATTGCGAGGATGGATACCGGCCACAATCAATTTCATTTGCTGTTGTTTAGGGCCCGGGCTAGAGACGTTACCCTCAGAAATAACTTCTCCCTTTAATAAATCTTTTTTTTGTCCTTCTGAGAGTTCAAAAAATGGTTTAAGCTCTCTCGAAATAGGTTCTTTAAAAGATTCAGATAGCTGAATAGTCACAGGTGCTGCTGCTTGTGAAACATTAACGACATAGAGTGTTAAGAGAGCGAGACAGAATGCTTTTTTCATTTTGTTGACCTAGTGTTCTGAATAATCTTAATCTTATCCTATTGATTTTCTTGCATGCAACATGAAAGGAGCAACGTCTTATGGCTGTTGAAGAAGTGAAGCGCCGTGGCGCTAAGGTCAAAGAAGCTGTTATCGAAAGTAAAGATCAGCGCTGGCATTGCCGTAACCGAGTAACATTGGTTTTTGGAAGTAATGACACAGAAGACCTCGATACCTACATCTATACCAAGGATTCCCTCGAGTTTAAGACAGTCAAATTTCATCAGGCTAAGTCTAAGGCCATTGAAGAGATCCTGGATAACTCCATTGATGAATTTTACCGTGGTCATGTGACTGAGATCCACGTGAATCTCTCTAACGATGGAAAACTCATCACAGTCCAGGACAACGGGATCGGTTTTCCTCTGGCAAAGATCAAAGATGTCTACACAGAATTCAGGACAGGTTCAAAGTTTAAAGACGAAGAAGTTGATGAGAAGGGTTTTCTTTACCGAACTCTCGGTCAAAACGGTCTCGGGGCTTCGGCCACCTGCCTGACCAGTGATCTTTTTAAAGTCACTGTTCGCCACTATAACACCAAAAAAGAGCAGACCTACGAGTTCGAAGACGGTGCGCTCAAGATCAAGAAGACCAAAGAAAAGCCTTTCAAAGGTCCTTCCGGAGTCAAGGTCGAACTGACTCTGGCCAAAGAGGTCTACAAAAATCAGGTGGTGGACAAAGAACTTCTTAGAAAAAGAATCATCGACCTCGCCTACAATAACCCGGGTCTCACATTCTACTTCAACGATGAAGTCTATATGTACAAAAAGGGCCTCTTTGAACTGGCCCAAAGAATTGATTCAAGCTCTGCTCAACTTTTAGGAAACGAAGTCTTTGATTATGAGACAACGAACATTAAAGGTCAGAAGGTTAAGGCGAAGTTTGATATCCATGTCTCTATTACTATTGATAAAAAATCTGATGATAAAGAACGGATCATATCTTTTGTGAACTCTACACCCACTTATGATGGTGGATTTCACCATGATAAGATTAAGCGTCTTTTCATCAACGCCATTAAAGATAAGCTCGAGCGCTCTGCTAAAAAAGATAAGCTCTCCATCGTCGATAACGATGTCCTTGCCGGTATGACCTTTATCATTGGTATCGTCATGCCGAACCCCCGCTTTGAGTCCCAGACCAAGAGAAAACTCGTCCGTGATACACTTCTTGAAAAGGCCATTGAGTCTTTCATGTCCGATAATGTTGGAAAGTTTATCCGGAAAAACTCTGAGCTAATGGATCATGTCCTGGAGCGGGCAAAGTCCCGTCAGCGGATGATGGATCTTAAAGACGCCTCAAAGCTTGCCCGGAAAAGCAAGAAGCAAAGAGTGGAGAAACTCCTTGATGCAAACGAGCGTCGGGATCGCACCAAGTGCACTCTTTTTATCTGCGAAGGGGACTCGGCCATTGGTGGACTCCGTTCTGCCAGAGATAAACTCTATCAGGGTGGCATTGCTCTTAAGGGTAAGCCTATGAATGTTTCTCAAGCTTCGATTAAAGAAGTTCTTGAGAACCAGGAATTCGCCGACATCATGAGTTCCGTCGGACTCGCTATTGGACAGACTCCAAATCCAAAAGATCTGCGCTTTTCAAAGATCGTCTTCCTTGCTGACTCAGATGTAGACGGCGGGCACATCAACACTCTTCTTACCAATTTCTTCTTCACTTTCTGGCCTGAAATGTTTGATATGGGCATGATCCAGATTGCAAAGGCTCCACTCTTTGAGGTTGTGACGGATAAGGGAACCATCTACGCTGAATCCAATGATGAGCTTGAGTCTCTTAAGAAGAAGAAAGATCTTAAGATCCGGGAGATCATGAGAAACAAGGGTCTTGGTGAGATGAGCCAGGAAGCTTTTAAACATGTTCTCAATCGAAGAGACTTTACCAAGATCATGGTGAATGACCTCAAAGCCTCCAAGGCCATGCTCGAGACTTGCTTTGGAAAGGAATCTCAGCTTCGTAAGGATCTTCTCATCGATTCTGATGATATTGACGTTGATCTCACAAACCTCACCGCTTTCAAGAAAACAACAGCAAAGAAAGTGGCAAAGACGGCGGCAACACCAAAGGCCGCCAAGAAAAAGACTACACCTAGGAAACGGGCCTAATTCATGAAAGACTCAAATACAACCCTCCATTCGATGGCAGCGATTCCTCTGGCGGCACTCGTTAAGGAAGAGTACAGAACTTATCAGATCTATACGCTCATGGACCGGGCCATTCCCTATCTTCAGGATGGTTTGAAACCTTCTCAGCGTCGAATCCTTTTCACGCTCTGGAAGAATTCCAATAAGGGACTCATTAAAGTGAGCTCTCTCACAGGATTGGTTCTGACTCTTCATCCTCACGGGCCAGCTTCTGTAGAGCAATCCATTGTTAACCTCGCTCAAGACTATACCTTCACCAATAACTACCCCCTGATCGACAAGAAGGGATATTTCGGTGAACGGATGGAGACCCAGGCAGCTGCTGCCCGATACATTGAGTGTAAGCTCGGAAAAGTTGCTGAACTTCTTCTCTTCGAGGACATGAACCAGGTTCAAATGGTTCCTAACTACGATGAAAAGGTTATGGAGCCAGTTGGGCTTCTTCCAAAACTTCCGATCATGCTCTTAAACGGGGCCGAAGGAATTGGAACCGGATTCTCTTCAGTGATTCCTAGTTTTCATCACGACGATATCATCAAGTCCATGATCTCGTTTGTTGAGACAGGAAAGGTGAAAAAGATTAAGCCTTACTGGCGTTACTACACTCAGAAAGTTGAGATGGATGAGAAGGGTAAGATCATCACGAAGATGGCCTTCAAGCAGATCGGAGACAAGATCTATATCGTCGACGTACCAAAGGGCTACGACGCTCAGAAGATCTATCGCCATCTCAATAAGCACATGGATAACGATTTCCTGAAAGATTACATCGATTCCTCCGTGAACGATGTGATTAACATTGAACTCATGTTCAAACGCGGTCAGACTCCAACTCTTGAGGAAGTAGAAAAGGTCATGGGAGTCTCATCCTCTGTGGTGCCTAATTACACCCTTATCACTGAAAAAGGTGTTAAGGTCTTCCAGGAAGTTGAAGAGATTATTGAGGTCTTCACTGTTCAGCGTCTCGCCATCACCAAACGTCGTTACGAACTTCTCATCGCTGACTACGAGGATCGTCTTAAGAAGAATAATGAAATCATCCGCTTCATCAAAGAGAAGCATTATGCTATCGCTGAGAAGAAGGCCAACCGGAAGGATTATGTTGAGTACCTCACAAAGTCCAAGTTCCATTACGCTGAATATCTCGCTGACATGGCAATTTATCGGATGACCAAAGAAGAAGTAGAGAAAAGACAGCTTCTGATTAAAGATGAAACCAAGGCCCTGGCCGAGTTCCAGAAGATCCTTAAGAGCCCGGCCCTCATTAAAAAGAAGCTCATCGAAGAGCTCGTTGAAACCGGTAAAAAGCTCTCCGCCATTATGGATGAGAAAGAGAAGGAAAAGAAAAAAGCCCTTCTCAAAAATCCTAAAGGTGCACCAAGCAGACTTAAGCAATAATTTTGGGGGCCTTCGGGCCCCTTTTTTATTGGATGGGAAGCTTCAGAGTGAATGTGGTGTATTTCTGATCTTCTTCATAATAGATCTCTCCGCCATGGTCCTTGGCGAGCCCTCTGGCCGAACTTAGTGAGAGTCCAATTCCAGAGCTGAAGCCTTTTGTGGAATGAAAAGGTTGAAAAAGACGTGAGCGGACTTCGGTTGGGATGGGGGGGCCTCCATTAACAACACTGAAAAAGACATATCCCTCTTCAACAGAAATAAGAAGTTCTATCCATCGTTCTTCTTTCATGAGGTTATTTACGGCTTCGTCGGCATTCTTCAAAAGGTTAAAAAGAATGTGGGTGATCTGGATTGGCTGGCAATAGATGATGGTTTCTGAAAAGTTTGAGCGATAGAGACTAACATCATGGGCCCTCAGCATTTCCTGGCTGTAGTGAAGGGTGCGTTCCACGATTTGTGAGAGGGGAGATGGTATTTTATCTTCTTTGACCATATCCTGTGAAAAGAACTTTAGACCATCGATGACAGTTTTCATTCGCTGAACGGTTTCCACGATGTTTTTAATTCGCCTCTCATTTTTATCAGACAAAATACTTTCTTTCTGAAGCTCCCT
>CAZPFM010000235.1:0-4911 GCA_964585845.1 uncultured Bacteriovorax sp. | reverse complement strand
GGGGCCCTCGATCTCTATATAGACTCTGATCTCTCCCGGTATTCAGCTATTCGTGGAGATATCCGCATTCATTACACTCATATCAATGCTCCAGACACTCGAGGCATACCAGGTGACACCCAGGCCACCAGTAATATCGAAGCACCAGGACAGATTGATCGCCTGACTGATCTCTATTATCAGCACCACCTGACTGACACTCAGGCCATCCTGATTGGTATCCATGACATTTCAACTGAATTCAATATCACCGATAGTTCACTTAACTTCTTAAATGGCTCATTTGGTACAGGGACAGAGTTTGCGATGGCAGGCCCCAATGGTCCTTCCATCTATCCCTTGAGCACAGTCGGAATCAGGCATCTTGGTCAGTTTAATCAGAACTGGTCCCTGCGCTCTGGTCTCTATGATGCAAATCCCGGTGATGAATCCACCTACCGAAGTTTCCACTCGGATATAGGGGCCCAAAATGGCTACCTTCTTATTTCTGAACTTTCCTATAAAGAAGATGAAAGAAAATGGGTGATCGGAGGATGGGGCATCACCAAGAATCAGGACTTCATCGCTGATGAAGAAGCTGATGATCCCCGCACGGGCACTCCCTATGGAGGTTACTCTTTGTATGAAGAGGCCCTGGGTCATAGCACCCTCGCCTTTGTCCGCTACGGACTGGCCAATGGTGAGGTCTCAAGTGTGAAATCCAATGCCGCATTTGGGATCGTTCAAAAAGGTCTTCTTCAGCGAAAGAAAAATCAGGATGAGATAGGTCTGGGACTCACTCAAGTTGATTTCTCAATCGAAGCGAGAAATGAAACGGCCTATGAGATCTATTATCAGTTTGAACCGATGAGTTCCGTGATTCTAAGACCGGATGTGCAGTTTGTGCAAAACCCTTCTGGTTCAAAAGAAATTGATGATGCCTGGGTGATGGGTCTTCGGACAGTGGTCAATATCTAAAGAGACCGCAGGAGTTCCCCCACCCCTTGGGAAGAAAGGGCACCGGACTGGCGCTTTACTTCTTTGCCGTCTTTGAAAATGATCGTGCAGGGTATTCCCCTGATGCCCATTTGGGAGGAAATCGCTTGCTCGGTTTCCGTATTGATCTTCAGAAAAACAGCTCCGCCATTTTCTCTGGAAGCTTTTTCAAATTCAGGCCCATACATCTTGCATGGACCGCACCAGCTGGCCCAGAAATCCACGATCACTGGTTTATCTGAATGGCGAAGAATCTTTTGAAACCCTGTCTGATCAACTTCAGAGACCAGGGAATGAAGAGGTAACTTCGCCTGGCATTTTCCACAGATCGCCTCTCCGGAAAGGGCCTTGTCCATTTGAATGCGATTCACTCCACCGCAGGACTTACAGACTGAAAGAGTAGAACTCATAAGAACTCCTTATTGAGCATGTCGCAGAATAAAGATACCACTGCGAAGCTTCAACCATAAGAGATTGACCGCCGAGGCCGCAAGGAGCCAGCTCAGATGATAGCTTAGGCTTTCTGCCGGGAGATTCAAGGCTCCATTTGTCAGCATAAAGCTTCCCCAGAGGAAGGCAGGGAAAAAGAAGAGAATGTGCTTATAGCGATGCCACATCCACCAAAGTTCTTCACCTTTCATACCAAGATAAGAGATCAAGGCCCCAGAAGTGAGAAAAACAAAGGCACAGAACACTGCACAGGCACCATCTCCTAATGAGCGAAAATAATGACTGATGCCATGACCCTCGACAAGGCCCAGACCAAACTGAGGACAGATGGTAAGAGAGAAGAGACCTCCCAAGAGTTGGAAGAAAAGAAAGCGGGAGATGATTTGACGCTTCTTAAAGCTCAGTACAATATCCTGCCTCGCCAGAAACTTTAACTCATTTCCAACTTCCTTAGGTTTTGCGAGAAATTCGATAAAATCTTTCATTTTAAATTCTCCCTTATTTTGCCCAAGGCCCGGGATACTTTCTGACGAAGACTCTCGGGACTTTTCCCGAGTTCCTGAGAGAGATAAGCATAGCTCTTTTCTTCCAGATAATATTTCTCAATGAGTTCACGTCCTTCACTTCCGGCGAAATTTAAAATAGTCTCCAGGTCATGGTCACTCGGTTCAGAAACTTCATCCGGGATAAGAGGGTTTTGGAATGCTCTCTTCCTTCCTAATCGCCGGTACTCATCAATAAGAAGATTCCGTATCATCACAAAAAACCAGGCCGCAAAAGGTTGATCTGAAAACAGACCTCTCTTCTCATGAAGAGTTCGCCATACCTTCTGATAGAGATCATCCACCTCATCGTCCCGAATTTTTCTGCAAAGATACCCGTACACCTTAGGGGAGTATTTCTCATAGAGGCGATTAAACGCGGATTCATCCCCTGCCTGGTAGAGCCGCATGAGCTTTTGATCATCCATATTTTTATATTCTCACACATGGAAGGCCCCGATGAAATTAATTAAAACTAGTCACACCTATAAGACGTTTCAGAGAAGGGATCTGTGACAAGGAAATCAAAAAGAGTGCAGGAGTGTAGAGAATTTAATGAGTTAGAGAGAAACCAGGCATGATTTTTTTGAAATTGATCCAGACCTGTGACTTTAAGAAATCGAGCTCCACTCCCATTTTCTCACTGGCCCTGAGAAAGATCTCGTGGATATCAAGATGCTTCTGATTGTCTGTTTCAAAGAAAATATGCCCTATGGGAATGGTACGCAGGAGATCCCTGATGGCCTGAGAGTTGTCTACGGAAATGCCAAAGGAGAAATAACAATGGGGATGAAGGTCCAGGAGTTTTCGGACTAATTCTTCATTGCCTCTAAAATCATGGAAGATCCAAGGGCTTTTTGGTCTCTGGCCCTTGATGATTTCTAGCAGATCAGAACCCGCCCGCACTGAATGGATTATGAGAGGAAGTTGATGGACTTCTGAGAGTTCCAGATGCCATTTAAAGAGGTCTTTCTGAAGCTCAAGAGTCTCGGGATAAAGCCGGTCGAGCCCAGTTTCTCCTACCGCCCAGAGTTTTCTCTCTTCAACAAGCTTTTGGATCCTTTCCTTGAGTTCCAGGACCTCATCAGTGGTGATCTCTTCAGTCCACCAGGGATGAATCCCCGCAGAGACAAATGAATCAAATTGAGAAGCTGAAAGGACTTCATTCCGAGAAAGGCTCCGAACAGAAATAATATTCGAATCTTCAATCAAACGATGAGTGTGAATGTCCAGATACGGGAGTGCGCCCAAAATAATGTCCTTTTAAATATTTAATCAGTGGACTAAGCTTTGGTCAAAAGGAAATCTATGAATCTCGTCGAACCAAAGATTGAAGAATACTGCATCACTCACTCCTCTAGGCCCTCCTCTCTGGCCCAGGAGCTGCAGGACTATACCCGGAAAAATATCCATGGGAGCCAAATGCTTATTGGAGAAATGGAGGCTTCAGTCCTGAAATCTCTCATCCGTCTTGGTCGTCTTGAAACTGTTGTCGAATTCGGAACCTATACCGGCTACTCAGCACTCTGTATGGCAGAAAGTCTTCCTTCCAATGGCAGAGTCTTCACGATTGATGTGAATAAAGAGACCACATCTTTGGCCCGGGAGTTCTGGGACAGATCTCCTCATGGTTCTAAGATCACCCAGATTCTTAAACCTGGTCTTGAGGCCATGAAGGAGCTGGAAGAAAAATATGACCTTATTTTCAACGATGCGGATAAAGATAATTACACCAATTACCTTAAATGGTCCCTGGAGCATCTCTCAGACAAAGGGATTATCGTTGTCGACAATACTCTATGGTCCGGCAAGGTCCTCGAGAGCGATGGGGATAAGCGGACTGAGGCCATTATTAAGCACAATACTTTTGCCGCTGCCCTTGAAGGTTATGTGAAAACTCTTCTTCCTATCCGGGACGGCATGTACCTTATTCAGAAAGGCTGAGCCTCTTCAATGTTGGTCTCACCTGCACTCGGGAGCTGTTGACGGGTCGATTCAATATTGTCTTCCTGCCGCTGTTGCTGGAAAGCGTCCTGGGCCTGACCGCCCGAATCCCAACTTGAGCGCTCGCTAGAGCACGAGAGACTGACTAATGACACAAATGTGATGACCAGAATTCCTTTCATGGTGATCTCCTCTTGCTCTTATTTTCTCTCTTATTACAGACTTTGTCAGGGCCCAGAGTCAGGACCTGGATGATTATCCGCAAGTCTATCCAAATTCTGACTCGCTCACCTAGGCAGATCGGATCAGAAGAATTTTAATCACCTGTTCGTATTCTTGAGTGAAAGGAGATTTATGCGGAAATCAGAACTCTCGGTCCTTCTTATCGCTTCATTTCTCTTTGCTGTCGGAATCCCCTCCAAGTCTCGTCCCACTTTTCAGCGTGTCGATGAGCCTCAAAGGCAGGAAATCACCGTGGAAGAAATCGAAGGCTTAGGAAACGAAGAATACTATATTGAGTTTCAAACCCGCTCGCCTGAGGAAAACTCCATCGCTGACATTCTCTGGCTCAGGGAAGCCGCCCAGGTTGCCTTAGATGCAGGGATTCCCTACTTCAGCATAACCAGCCAGGAAAAAGAAAATCGCTTTGATGATCAAAAGAAGACCGCTCTTCGCCGGATTATGGGAGAGATCAAGCTCGACAATGATCCTCTGAACGCTCAGTTCGACGCCCATGAGATCCTGGCCCTCGCCATCCCCACCGAATAATTTATTTGATTTTTTTCAGACATGATCGCAACTGACGTTGCTTCCCAGGCACCGGCGGCATACATGCCCACCGCAACTGACGTTGTTTCCTGGGCAATAAAAAAGCCCCTTCGTTGTGAAGGGGCTCCTTAACCGACCTAGTTAATATATCGTAATACTACTAGATGCTGAGAGTAACGTTTGCAACAGAACCAGACTTGCTGACTTCTACGCGAACAGTTTCTGTAAGTGG
>CAZPFM010000234.1:0-4936 GCA_964585845.1 uncultured Bacteriovorax sp. | reverse complement strand
GTCCACCACGGAGACCTTTGGCGCTTTCTCATGAACGAGCCTGATGTGGACTCCATTCCTGAGGACGTCCCCTATGGGACTACGGAGATGGCCGAAGCCGCCTCCCATATCCTCCGGCACAAGTCCACGGGTCTTATCGTCATGAAGGGTCACGAAGACGGCATCCTGGCTTATGGGAATTCCGCTGAAGACACGGGGAAGATCATCCTCGATGCTTACCGAAAACTCGGAACAAAGCAGTAAGCGCACAGACCAATTTCAGACTCCATTCTTCTTGCTATGATTCAGCTCATGAAATCAATCAATCCTAAAGATGGCAAAATCATTCAATCCTACGAAGCTCTTTCAGAGAGTGAGGTCAAGCGTAGGATTGAAAACGCCCATAAGGCTCAGCTAGAGTGGAAAATAAAAAGTTTTTCCGAGCGAGGAAAATTTCTTCTCACAGTAAAAGAGAGACTTCTTCAGCGAAAAGATGAACTTGCCCGTCTCATGGCGCTTGAAATGGGAAAGCCTCTCAAAGAAGGTGTTTCAGAGATTGAAAAGTGCGCCTGGGTTTGTGAGTACTATGCAGAAAAAGCGGAGGGTTTTCTCTCTCCTCTTAAAATTGAAACGGATTTTTCCCTCTCAAAGGTTGTGTACAATCCTTTAGGAGTGGTTCTCGCCGTCATGCCATGGAACTTTCCTTTTTGGCAGGTCTTTCGATTCGCGGCTCCCGGTCTTATGGCAGGAAACGTGGGAGTCTTAAAGCACGCAAGCAATGTCTCCGGATGTGCTCTGGCCATCGAAGAGCTCTTTTCAAATGAACATCAGCTTTTCCAGACTCTTCTCATCCCCAGTCAGGATGTCGAAAAGGTTATCACTCATCCACGTATTGCCGCTGTCACACTCACCGGAAGTACCAAGGCCGGAAAATCTGTGGCCAGGATCGCTGGCGAAGAACTCAAAAAATGCGTTTTGGAACTCGGAGGAAGTGATCCCTATCTCATCCTTGAGGATGCGGATTTGAAACTTGCGGCCGAGCTTTGTACTAAAAGCCGTCTCATTAACGGTGGTCAGTCCTGTATAGCGGCCAAGAGATTTATCATTCACTCAAAGGTCCACGATGAATTTGTGAGCCTTATGAAAAGTGAAATGGAAAAATTAAAACAGGGGGACCCTCTCGAGAGCGGAATTGATCTGGGTCCTATGGCCCGGGTTGATCTGAGAGATGATCTCCACCAGCAGGTGGAAAAGTCTCTCATGAAAGGAGCTGAATGCATCCTCGGAGGAAAAATCCCCGAAGGTCCGGGAGCTTTTTATCCTCCTACAATTCTTACCAATGTTAAGCCTGGAATGCCTGCCTACGAAGAAGAGATCTTTGGTCCTGTCGCCTCCATCATCAAGGTCGATAGCCTTAAGGAAGCGATCACCATCGCTAATACCTCAAGCTATGGCCTGGGAAGTGGTGTCTTCACCAGAAACGCAGAAGAAGGTGAAAGAATTGCCACCTTTGAACTCGAAGCGGGGTCGAGCTTTGTGAATGATTTTGTAAAATCTGATCCACGCCTTCCCTTCGGAGGGATTAAAGAAAGTGGTTTTGGAAGAGAACTCTCAGAGTTTGGAATCCGGGAGTTTGTGAACATCAAAACGGTCTGCGTGAGATAGAATCATTTCTCCTTCTTCCGGTCCCATCGTGGCCACGAGGAGAACCTGAATCCTCGCCTCTTTCGGTGAGAGGATGAGTAGCTTTCCCGAGGATTCCATTTCTTTCATAAAGCTCTGAAAATCTCCCTGACCTTTTTTTGGAAAGAAGAGTCGCAGGGCCACCCACGGGCAATCCGGGACAAGTTTTTTTCCCAGTTCATAGGCAAGCATGCCCATGGTTTTCCGGAAATTAAACTCAGAACAAGTCCGTATCTGAAGCTCCCCCTGCTCTTCATAGACAAAGGAATCTATAGAGTAGCCAAAACTCAGAGGAGCCGAGTTTGCGAGCTTTTCATATTCATTTCGATAAGAAGCAAGTTCAGTCTCAAAACGTTTTCTTTTTTCAAATGAGATCTTCTGAAGACCGGGAATGGAGACAAGGTTTGGTTGATTCATCTTATGAAAGATAGAACCGCGGTACTGAAAATTCTCATCCACCCGGTTCTCATAGCTGATCACCTCCCCGGAAGGATAAATGAAATGGGAAAAATCCATCACCCGCTTTCGAAGAGGCTCCAGAACATAAGGAAATGGAAATGCCGTGAGTTCTGAGGATTGAGAGATCTTTCGCACTCCTTTTCCTGACATGGACTGGGGAAGTTTGCAAATGGCAGGAAAAGGAAAGTTTTGAGGCAAGTCTTCCCTAGCGCCCATCACAACCACTCCTTCCTGAGGCGCAATTGTCTGAGTGAGTCTTGCGCTCAGTAGTTTTGAATTGAGTTCTTTTTCTAGGGCGACATCCACGCCTACGCCCCAGTTGTTCTCAAAATTCTTTGTGTTGGTAATGAGGGGTTTCTCACCACTAAGCTTTTCCACCTTTTGAAGAAAACTTTCCTCATACCTTGCCGAGGAGGCGAAGGGCCCAGGGCTTAAGTAAAAAGCGAGGTATTCCAAAGCGTGGTTAATCTTATCTGAAGATTTCCCTTCAAAGAGGCTGGCTTCGTAGTCGAGATTCATTTTTAAGGGAGTTAGGGCCATTCACCCATTATGGAGGAGTCCTATAATTTTTTCAATTTCCTTAACTCATCCCCCTCCATGGGCTAAGGTCCGACTCATTCATCAAGGAGACTCTATGAAAGCCCTCATCGCCTCGATCTGTCTTTTTCCGGCCTTGGCCCTGGCACAGAACTGTGATGTTAAGGTGAACATGGGGCCTTATTATTCAAAGAACCCCTCCAAAAGCATGAACCGCTCTATTGGAAAAATCTTAAAGCAGAAGGGCTACCGCCTTTCTAAATCTTCTTCTGCCGATTACAGTCTGGAAATCAGCCACGCCTATGAGATCACTGACTACGGTAACATCCCTGCTGGAACTCAGGTGACTATGATGAACTCGGGTCTTCAGATCATTGCTGAAGGAAGATCCGAATCCTACTCAACCTCTTCTGAGGTCATGAGAACCCTCTTCGGAATCGGCATGAGTGTTCGCTCGTCAACTAAGACAGCTCTTCGGAATTTAGGAAAAAATCTTCCGGTCTGCCGTTAATTTGTTCTTTGAGTGATCCTGAATTCGTCGCTGAAATTATTTTTGGCCTCAAGAAAACTTTCATCTCCGATCGCCCTAAGATGAAGGTCCGGATCATAAGCGATCCCCTTGCTTCTGGCCGGAGTGAGAGGCCAGGGTAGAATCTCCAGGTAATACTCCCAGAGAGTTCGATCTCCCCTCCATTTTTTAAGCCAGTGGGCCCCTAAGGCCACATGACTTAACTCATCTTCCAGAACGGTTTGAAGAATCCCTGAAGTTTTCTTATCTCCGAGTTCCGCAAAAATTTTGGCGTAGTACTGAGCAAAATCCAGGTTCGCTGCCTCAAAGGTCAGGGCCATAACAGAGAGATACTCAGCGGGTGTATTAAGTTTTTCCATCTGCCGCCAGAAAAAATCATTCAATGGAAAATCACCGAACTCATAACCCAGTTCATTGAGTCTACCGATGTAGAGTTGAAGGTGCTTCTGCTCATCTTTCAGAGCACTGAAGACTCCGCGCTTAAAGCGGATATCATCTTCTGTTTTGTGAGGATAAAGAAGGATGGCTGCCGCCATCATCTCAATAGCAAGGAGCTCATGATTAGCGAAGCTATGAAGGGCCAGGGCCTTTTTATCGGGAAGATTCAGAGAAGGGGCCTTGGGAAACTTGATCTGCTTATCCGAAAAAGAGATCTTTCTTCTTCTCCCGGGAAGCTGTGGCAAAGAATATTCCTTGAATTCATCAAACTCGATGGATTCATCAAGAAGCTTATCCTCGAGATCTTCTCCTTCAAGAATTTTTCGGGCAAATTCAGAATAGGAAATCATGACTATCTATGTTTTTTGAATGCAGCAGCGGCGTTCTTCTTTGCGCCTCCACTTCCTGGTCGCTTAGGTCCGCGATTAGGGCGTTTACCGCCAGGGCCGGGCTTGCCACCATGCCGTGGTTTTCCACCACCGCTTCCGCCACTTCCACCCCTGCGAGGAGGTCTAAAGGAGCCTGGCCCCTGATCCTTATTCTCACCCTGTCCTCCTCCGTCTCGACGAGGTCCTCGTCGGGAGAAACGCCGGGCCTTGAAGCACTCTTCACAGATATTAAAGCGGGCATTGGCCGGCATCTTACATCCGCAGCTTGAACAGGTCTTGGAGATTTTTTCAGAGAGAAGGTCATTGAGTTTTTCAATGGCCTTGGTCTTATTATCGAGAAGCTTCTGCTCATCGAAGAGGAAGTGCTTATTGCTGAAATGACGGGAGAGCCACTGGTAGAGCTCCACACATTTAATCGAGGTCTCGAGGTAATCGATGTCATCCGAAGTCTCATCAATAGGTTCGTTGACGATACTCTGAGCGGAAGCGTAGTGGTTAAGAATCCACATATAATACTGAACGTGCTCCATGAGACCGAGGTTCACTGGGGCGCAGGCAAAACCAAAGATCTCTGAGTAACTGAGAGTCTGATTTTCATCGGCCGCTTCCACCATCTCCGCTAGTTCGATCATTTCCTTGAGTTCCACACAGTAGAATGGTTTCTCAAAGGTCATGGTGTTAAAGAGGCGCAGGAATTCTGAGAGCCGAAGGCTTGGAAGTGAATTTCCTTCGAGAGCATGGTTTACGCTGGAGAAGATATCAAGATCTGGACCCACCATGGCCTTGTCACTCTGCCCGAGATGATGAGAGATCGCATCTTCGAGGATCCGTAGCCCGTCTTCCACTCTATTAAGAGTGGTGACGTATCCTGTAGGGAAGCGCTTGAAGCGTCCGGCCCGGCCGGAGATCTGCTTAATCTCAG
>CAZPFM010000233.1:0-4967 GCA_964585845.1 uncultured Bacteriovorax sp. | reverse complement strand
GGATGGTATGTTGGCCAGCTTCTCTCAGGCGGAAAAGAATATATTGTCGTTAGTAATTTTGTTGATAAACAAAAACTCCCGGGAGACCCCACCTATGGTGGAGCCCAGGCCAGAGAGATGCTTTTAATGGAACTCCGGAAGCAAAAACTCTGGTAGTTATTCCAAGAGCTTGATGCACTCGAACTTAAATCTTCTTACACGAATTCTTTTTGTGTTTTTCCTAGCATCTGCGCAATGACTTAAGCTCGTCCCTCCCCTATTTTCCGACTCGAAAACCAACAATTTATGGAGAGTTATGGCCTACCAGGTTCTGGCGCGGAAATGGCGTCCAAAACAATTTGAAGAGGTCGTGGGTCAGGGTCATGTCACACGAACTCTACAGAATGCAATTAAGCAAAACAAACTTGCTCACGCCTATCTATTCACTGGCACCCGCGGTGTAGGAAAAACATCTATCGCTCGCCTTTTTGCTAAGGCCATTCGCTGTGAGAATCCCAAGGCTGACTGCAACCCATGCCTTGAATGTGTGGCCTGCAAAGACATCGACTCCGGTAGTTCCATGGATTACACGGAGATTGATGGAGCTTCTAATAACAGCGTCGATGACGTTCGCTCGCTGATTGAGAACGTTCAGTACCTTCCGACTCGTGGAAAATATAAGATCTACGTGATTGATGAGGTTCACATGCTCTCAGTGAGTGCGTTCAACGCTCTCTTGAAAACTCTTGAAGAACCTCCTCAGCATGCCATCTTCATGCTCGCTACCACGGATCCACAGAAACTTCTGGGTACTGTCATTTCCCGTTGTCAGCGCTACGACTTTAAAAACGTTTCAGTTGATGAACTCAAGGCCCACGTTCAAAAAATTGCGAAAGCCGAAGGAATCACTTTTTCCTCTGAGCGCGTGCCTCAGCGTCTAGCCGAACTCGGAAGGGGGTCAGTCCGGGATACTCTCTCGATCTTTGATCAGGTCCTGGGGCTTACGGGTGGAAAGGAAGTGACAGAAGAGTCTCTGGCCCAGTCTCTCGGACTGGCCGGAACTAATGCCATGAGAGATCTTGTGACTGGTATTCTTTTGTCTGAGCCTAAGAAAGTTTCAAAGATCTTTGCGGATCTACTGAATGAAAATATTGATCTTAAAAAACTTTGCGATCAGATCCTCGATAGCTTCTTTAAAATGATCAACTCCATCGATCATCAGGAAGATCTGGCAAAAGAAGGAATCGTTGAGCCTAAGAATCTCTCCGGGGTGTCGGTTTCCGAGCTCTTCTGGATCTATGAGACTTTGGCTAAAGACTTCTCCTGGGCGCTTCAAAGTATCAACCCGGAAAAGGTTGTGCAGATAATTCTTCAAAAGCTTTCTCTGCGACGACAAATCCTGACTGGAGAAGATACTGAACTCGGAGAGATCCCCCAGGGAAAGCCCCAGGCCGAAGTAGCTAAACCGGAGCCACGCCAGATCGTTAAGACCTGGGATGGGTTCCTGAGCTATCTTCGGCAGACCTCTGCGGCCACTGCCGCCAACCTCGAGCACGGAAACCTCTGGGAGGACCTTGTTCCTGAATCCAGACCTCTTCTCATCAGCGTGGCCTTCCCGGAAGATGCAGCTGTCTTTCAGGAGTATGTTGAAGACAAAGATGTTTACGCTCGATTAAAGAATCACGTCGCCGATTATTTTGAAGTCGATATCGAACAGGTGCAGTTTCGTACCAAACTCCTGAGCTCTTCAGAGAAAGAAACAGTCCAGTTTAAGTCAAAGGTCGAAATCGAAGACGAAGCAAAGCAAAGTGAAGAAAAAGAAAAGAGAAACCGCATACTAAACGATCCTTTCGTTAAGGAAGCCGAAAACCTTTTTAACGCAAAGATCGACAAGATCATTTTAAAGGATTAGGAGTCATTATGAATATGAATAACCTTATGAAGCAAGCTCAGCAGATGCAGGCAAAACTAGCGACCCTCCAGAATGAACTCAATGAAAGAGAAGTTGAGGCTTCGGCCGGTGGGGGAATGGTAAAAGTTAAGGTGAATGGAAAGCAGCAGATCATGAGTGTGACCATCAACCCTGAGTGTGTTGATCCATCTGATGTGGCCACTCTTGAAGAACTCGTCCTGACGGCCATGAACCAGGGGATCAAAGAATCTCAGGACATGGTTCAGCAGGCGATGTCCAAGATCACCGGCGGCATGAATATCCCAGGGATGTTTTAGTGGTTCAACTCCCTGACGTAATCAAAGACGCAGTGGAAGCTCTCACTCATCTTCCGGGTGTGGGGGAGAAAACTGCCTTCCGCATGGTCATGAATATGACCAGCTGGAAAGCGGCCGAACTCGAAGGAGTTGGCCGGGCCTTGATTAATCTTCAGAATCTCCAGGCATGTAATGAGTGCGGAATGTTCGCCAACTCTGATGTCTGTGACATCTGTGCTGATGAAGGAAGAAAATCCCTCGGCGCTCTTTGTGTTGTTGAGCACGTCACTGATCTCATCGCGATCGAGAAGAGTGGTAACTTCCGGGGTGTTTATCATATCCTCGGAGGAGTCCTTAATCCTCTTCTTGGAATCGGTCCAGATGAACTCCGGCTCGACGATTTAAAAAATAGAATTGAAAAAGATGGTATCCGGGAAGTTATCCTCGCCATCAATCCTTCCGTAGAAGGAGATGCGACCTGCTCATACCTGAAATCAATTTTCTCTGAAGACACTGAAGTGGACCGCATTGGCTTTGGTGTCCCGATTGGCGGAAGCCTTGAGTATCTTGATCCTCTCACAATCTCAAAGGCCCTTGAAAACAGGAAGAGGTTCTGATGCGTGGGATGAGTTTATCCGAGCAAGTAAAGCATATCCTCGAGCCCAAGCGATCCGGGATTAAGGCCCGTCTCTTTGTAAGCCGGGATGATGGTATCTCTGTATTTGATTTCGAAAACGACTCCACCCGCGCTCAGGTATCGGCCCTGGTCTCTGGTATGTGGCAGGCTTCAGAAGCCCTGGTGAAGCTCATCGATGACTCTCAGGATTCTTTTGATTTCAGACTTGGCTTTGACACCTCTTCAAGCGGAGTCTTTCTCCTTCCATTTTCGAGTGGAGGAAAAAAATACTTTCTCGGCGCTCTCTATTCCGAGAGCCTAAACCCGGGTGTCTTAAAGCACCAGTTGGGTCAGGTCCGGGAAGAACTCTCGACTCTTCTCCAGAGATCAGGGCCCAAGCGGGATGAAGTCTCCATGGAAGAGAGAAACGGCTATTTATTTACTGATATCACTGATGAAGAGATCGATCGTCTCTTCGGCGTTCACGGGAAACAACATGTCCTTCGTTAATTATCATACTAAAGAAATTAACTGCAAGATCGTCTACTACGGGCCAGGGCTCGGAGGTAAAACGACGAATATCCAATTCATCTATCAAAAGACGAGCATGCAGAATAAGGGGCAGATGATCACGCTCAATACAGAAAATGAGCGCACCCTCTTCTTTGATTTCCTTCCACTAGACCTCGGCGAGATCCGTGGTTTTAAAACCCGCTTTCATCTTTACACTGTTCCGGGACAGGTCTTCTATGAAGCCAGCCGGAAACTCATCCTCCGCGGTGTTGACGGCATCGTCTTTGTCGCGGACTCACAGGTCGAAAGAATGGAAGCCAACATTGAATCCTACCAGGGGCTTGAAAAGAATCTTTCAGATCAGGGTTATGACCTCACAAAGATTCCTGTCGTCATGCAGTGGAACAAGAGAGACTTACCTAATGTCTCCCCGGTGGATGAGCTCCAGAGAAATTTAAATAAGCGCAACTTCCCCGCCTTCGAAGCCGTAGCAACTGAAGGCGAAGGCGTTTTTGAAACATTAAAAATGATATCCAAGTCCGTTCTCTTGAACATCAAGGGTGGACTCGAATAGTTTAAGGAGTATTTATGGCCGAAAAGATTAAGGCTCTGACAAAGAAACAGCTCGAGACATTGAAAAACAAACTCCTCGCGGAAAAGCAGGCACTCACGGTCAATACCGATGACATCCAGCTCACGACTCCAGATGGAAGCGATGAAGTCGATCAGTCGATCACAGACTACTTCAACTCTCACCTTCTTCGGTTCAAAAACCGGGAAGCTTTCTACGTAAAAAAAATTGATAAGTCCCTAAAGAAGTTTGACCTCGATGAATACGGTAAGTGCATCGACTGTGATTCCTGGATTAAGTTCGAGCGACTCCTCGCCCGTCCAACTGCTGACCAGTGTATCCTTTGTAAGGAAGAAGCAGAGCGGGATGAGTCCGGATCCTTTGCTGGTCTTCAGTCCAAGTCTCTCGGAAAGAGAATTGATCTCACGGCCATGGCATAAGGACTAAAGATGTCTGAGATAAAACTAGCGGTCATTGGAGGCTCCGGAATTTATAAGCTCGAGGGCATTAAGGTCCGGAAGACGATCAAGGTAGAAACTCCTTTTGGTAATCCGAGTGCGGAAATCATGGAATGCGAAGTTGAAGGGGCTCCCTTTTACTTTCTTCCCCGTCACGGCATAGGTCACCACTATACACCTTCAGAGGTTAACTACCGGGCCAATATTTTTGCCTTAAAGAAGCTCGGTGCCTCAACTGTCATTAGTGTCTCTGCTGTTGGCTCATTAAAGGAAGAATGCGCTCCCCGGGACTTTGTTCTGGTTGATCAGTTCATCGACTGGACCAAGGGCTACCGCAAGAGGACTTTCTTTGATGAAGGAATGGTAGGTCACGTCTCCGCCGCCAACCCTATAGAGAAGTCTCTTCAAGAGCGACTCTTTGAAGCGTGTAAAAAAGCAGAAATTAAATCTCATCTCGGCGGAAGTTATGTCTGCATTGAAGGGCCACAGTTTTCTACCAAAGCTGAGTCTCAGATATACCGAAGCTTTGGGGCCAGTGTGATCGGTATGACTAATTGTCCTGAAGCCTTCCTTGCTAAAGAAGCAGGGCTTGCCTATGCAACGGTGGCCATGGTGACCGATT
>CAZPFM010000232.1:0-4969 GCA_964585845.1 uncultured Bacteriovorax sp. | reverse complement strand
CCTCGCCCAGATACTCACAGTCACGGCGGCAATGAGGTTTTCGAAACTTAAGCCGTCGCATCCGGTTCGGGCCGCCGGTGAAAAAGTCCTCAGCACTTTTCCAACGAAGCTCAAAGCCACCAGTGGTAAGGACCCGGACTCCTTTACTGGAGAATTCCGGCGCACTCGGATCTCCGAAATCCCGGTTCTTTGCCTGGTGAGATAGTCCTGTGAGCTGAGTCTGGGCCGGGGATTCCGGCACCAGATTCAGACACAGAAGAAAAAGAAAGATTGATTTTAACATTTCAGGAACTTATCAGAGAAACAGAGATTCGCAAGGGATTAGAAGAAAGCCTGTAAAGGCTTCCCTCTAGTCCTCGATCAAAACATTATCTCCCTTGATGGCAAGATCATTCCGAGAGATCTCACTGAAGCTCAGGGACTTAAGAAGGACATTCATTTGATATTCCGGCGAAGTGCTGTCGGCCCGGGAGAGGACCATAAGACCCGTTCTGGCACCGGAGATGTGGCTCGAAGAAAGACCTACGCAAGAGGAGCTATCGATCCGTGCGCCGAAATAGTTCTCCTGAGAAGGATCGAGGACAAAACTTGATCCAGATACGTTGATCTGATTCGATGAAGAGATGGAAAGGGCGGAACCTTTCCCGGGCATGTTGACATCCACACCAATGACTTGGATGCGTGAGATGTCTCGGAGCGTGAAGCTTGAGAAGCTTGCTCCCTGGCTTTCGATCTTGATCCAGCTAGGATTTGAAGCAAGGTCAGGTCGAGAGTATTTAGAGACAGAGAATGACCCTTGATGACCTTTGACGATGATGTGATCCCCTGGCTGCGCTTGACCAGAACCAAAGTAGGCGTCCAGTGTCTCACCGGCAGCGGCGTCTAGGACTACCTGGCGCTTGAAGCTCGTGGCCGGAGCCTCACAATTAGGGTGGTAAGGGGCACTCGCAACCGGAGCTGGGGCCGGAGCAAGCGGCTCAGAGGATGCCCCGAGGTTGCGGCCCGCAAGGGGACTTGTGGATTTGATATTGAGATCGAAGAGGGCTCGAACCATATCAAACTTCACAAAGTGTTCTGCTGCGTACTGGCTTAAGAAGGTTTCGTTATTCTGCTGAATCACACCAGTGGTCGTGTCTTTAATGAGGAGAATATTTGAGATGTTATTGCGAACGAGGACATTCTCCGGCATTTCGTAGTTCGACTTCGCCTTCATCGGAACCACCGAGATTCGGAACTTTTTTAACCCGTCGATGGATAAGATCGTATTGTTCTCGATCAAGCCGTTTTTCCCTCCGTACATTGCGATCCCGTGATAGGCAGAGCCAAGGACCGTGTTCTGTCGGATGATGAAGTCTGTATAGTAACCGTCAAAGACACTGATCCCCTGGTAGGGGGCGTTGAACTTCCGGGACGGGTTTGTCGTCGCCTGGAAGTAGTTCTTCAGGATCTTCACGTTGGAAAATTCGATCCCGAGTGGATAGGCGAAGCCCTGGATGAAGTCGTCGTGGTTGAGGTCCCCGTCGGCGGCGCTGACATAACCGTCGAGGGCGAGGTTCTCAGAGAGAGTTACGTCGGAAGCAAGAGGCCGCATGAAATCTCCTGAGAGATTGCGGATGATGTTTTTATGAACAAGGGCCTTTGCCGACGAATCCGCTGAAACCTGAGCCCGGGTAGCAATGGAGATCCCGTGACGGAGGTTTTGAAATTTATTGTTCACCACCGCGATACATTCTCCATTGTCGAGCTTAAAACCCGATGGGGCCGCGAGCCACTGCTCGAGAGTCCAGTTTGAAGAGTCAGCGCCTCCCTCAACGATTGAGTCGCGGAGAACGATGTGAGAAGCTTTTTCACTTAGCATGACAAGAGATCTTGAGGCTGAGCTCACTTTTATATTTGTGAACTCGATTTTCTGAACACCACGAAGATCGATGGACCCGATCTCGGCCCCTTTCCCTTCAATGCGGATCCAAGCACTGCCGGCTGCAAGGTCGGCACGGGAGCGAGCATTAAGGTAGATGCGGCCGTGTTTTCCAGAGAGGATCACGTGGTCACCAGGGCGAAGCTCCGGAGCGAAATCTTCAAAAGTCTTCCCAAGAGATCCATCCAGGGTGATGGTGCGAAGATGCGAGGAAGATGGAGTTTCGCAGCCTTCATAGACCTGGGCGAGGGCCGGCATGGTGAACATAAGAAGAATTAAGCGAGCGATGAGCATGAGTGCCTCCTGGGTAATTAACAAGTGCTAGTCTAGAACACGATGGAATTTCATCGAAGGTCGATCTGGAGTGAGTATCAAGGATTGTGAAATTTCAAGCATATGAAATCAATTTGCTAGAAATTTTATTGAATGAAAGATGAGAACAAAAGTGGGCAGTGAGAGATCTAAGAGTCCGATTATTCTAAGATTTCTGCCGGGCCGAAATAAAAATTCTCACCCCCGACCTCTCTGTTTTCTTGAAAAAAGCGCACTCTGATTTTTTCAGATTTCTTCATCTCTGAATTGGTAATGAGAAACTTCGTTTTTGAGAGCCTGGTAAAGATCAGCCCCTGAGACTTATCCCAAATAACATTCATGTTTTCCCATGCCGGAGAAAAACCAAAGTCTATCTCAAGCGAGGCACCGTTTTTTAATCGATAGCGGTTTAAAGTTGAAGGCTCCATTCCAAGAATCCTTGCCTCAACATCCGTCTCCACTTTCTGATCAAAGAATCCAAGCATTTCTTTGAGGCTTAACCCCTGAGATAGCGCCTGACTAGCTAGGGCCAATCCTCTCTCATGGTGGGTTCGCACCAAGCTCATTTTCCAGCTCGTTCTGTAGGGCCGAATATAATCGGCTTTTCGATAAAAATTTTCACCGAAGTAGTCATCTGGAATTAAGTCATGAGCAAAGACATCTGCCATGGCTTCGTGAACATCATCGCGCTCATTCCCATCACAAAGACGCGAATGCTTTTGACAAAGAAGGGCGTGGAAAAATTCGTGATGGATGACATCGAGTGAATCAAGCCCGGCATTGATCGTCTGCAAACCAGGACAAAAAACGACTGTTTGAGTGCGCCGGTTGTAACCGGTACGAAGACAATGGGAGGGAGAGATTTCAATTTTAATCGTCCCGGCAACCTCGCCAAGTTCTTTTTCAAAATGAGCAGAGGCCATTTCAAAAATTCTTTCCAGCTTGAGAGTTTCACTATGACCTTCAGGCATCACCCGTAATAAGGGTTTAGCCATTGAGGAAAGCGAGAGAATTAAAAAAGAGAGAAAGAAAGCCATGCCCCTTCATAACAACTGAAGATCACATTGACCAATGGGTCTGTAATAAGTACGCCCTATAAGCTCTTGATTTGTGCCCCTTCACCAAGTTTAGACGGGGCTTCAGAATAGATCTCCCGGGCCTCAGGTAACCACTGAGAAATATTTTTCTGCCGGGTCTGATTGGACGGATGGGTGGAAAGCACCTCTGGGGGCGCCCCCTTAGAGGCTTCTTCCATCCTCTTCCACACATTCAGGGCCTCTTCTGGTTGATAACCAGATCTCGCCATATATTTGAGACCCACTTTATCGGCTTCAGTTTCCTGCTCACGGGAAAACTTCATATCAAAGAACTGAATAGCAAAACCCGCTGCTGCCCCACCTAAACCAGTAAGTGTCGCACAGGTCTGGGACTTACAAAGAAGCTGTCCCGCCAGGGCCGATCCCACCCCGATCACAAGTCCAGTCACATTGGATTTCACCGCACGGGCGTAGCGCTCATTACCATGTTTTTCTGTCACGTGGGCCACTTCATGACCTAAGACCGCTGCGAGACCCGCTTCTGTTTTAACTATAGGGAGAATGCCGGTATAGACGGCCATCTTTCCCCCTGGCATCGCCCAGGCATTCTGTTCTTCACTCTCAATCACAACCCATTCCCAGTTATAATCTTTTCCTGAGTTCTTTGCGATCCTCGTGGCAACCCTGTCCACCATGGCGTTGATCTCCGGATCCTGACTGATCTTGGATTCGGCTTTCACTTTCTCATAAGCTTCAGCTGCGGCTTTATTGATATCCTCCTCCGACGGTGTCAGAGATGAACAAGCAGAAAGAATGAAAAGAAAAAGAATGTTCAGTTTCATGGCTTCTCCTGAATTATTTTTTATCTGCTACATGTTCCATGGCGATGGAGTTGATACAGTATCTAAGTCCTGTGGGTGGAGGTCCGTCTGGAAAGACATGTCCGAGATGACTTTCACAGCGATTGCAGCGCACTTCAGTACGGGTCATGCCAAAAGAGTGATCCACCACTTCCATCAATGATTCCTGGGTGGCCGGTTGAGTAAAAGATGGCCAACCGGTACCGGATTCA
The DNA here is from genome assembly GCA_964585845.1 of uncultured Bacteriovorax sp. Lineage (GTDB taxonomy): Bacteria > Bdellovibrionota > Bacteriovoracia > Bacteriovoracales > Bacteriovoracaceae > Peredibacter. The sequence continues at coordinate 630 of CAZPFM010000232.1, read as the reverse complement.
AATTTTTCTCCAGAGCGGAAAAGAGGATGACCACAGGCACGGCAGACATAAAGCCCCGGCTCCTTGGTTTTCACAAAACAACCCGTATGGGGGCGCTCTGTTCCGTGGGCCCTCAGGACATCATATTCCTCTGGGGTTAAACGTTTTCGCCATTCATCTTCAGTTAGAATCAACTTTTCCATTTTATCTCCAAGTTCCTTAAAGCAAGATCGATTCCATTCTCTCCAAGCAGGGTCAGAATGACACCAAAGACCGCGTGCGCCGCGCGTTAATTATATAAAAATGACAGACTTATCTACTTAACGACTCAAAGACGATAGTGATAGCCTTTTATTCTAATGATCTTTTAAAGGAGTCATCATGAGAAATTTCTTACTCGCTCTCATCGTCCTCACTTCTTCGGCCTTCGCTGCTGAAGTTCGAGTTCTTGAAACAAAAGTCCGCACATTCGACCCTGCTTACTCAAACGCAAAATTCCAGATGGACACTGACACGATGGAAGGCTTCGCGAAGATCACTGTGACTGAAGAGCGCTGGATGCCAGGTCGCACTTGGTGCGATCAGTGGGGCCGCTGCCGTCATGAACGTCCAATCCCTATGCCACGGACTGTTTTCTCTGAAACAGTAAAG
>CAZPFM010000231.1:0-4970 GCA_964585845.1 uncultured Bacteriovorax sp. | reverse complement strand
CGATGACAGAAAGAGCACTCTCGCGAGAAGTAAGCTTCATGCCCCCCACCACAGTTACATAGATGTCATTGTAGGAGAGAGGGATTCCCAGATACTTATCGATCACGGCCACTAAAAGGGCAACCCGGTTAGAATCAAGCCCCTGAGTTGTTCGCCGCCCCTGAGAGAATTTATTCTCCACCACGAGGGCCTGAATCTCCACGAATAAAGAACGGGATCCCTCCAGGATGCAGGTGAGGGATCTTCCAAAGGCATCCTGAGGAGATTGTTCCAGGAAGTACTGAGAAGGATTCTTAATCTCACGAAGCCCAGACTCCTGCATTTCAAAGATTCCTACTTCATTGGTGTTTCCAAAACGGTTCTTCATCACTCGAAGCATCCGGTACTGGCCCAGTTGATCCCCTTCAAAGTAGATGACCGTATCCACCATGTGCTCAAGGATCTTCGGTCCAGCGATCTGACCTTCTTTCGTCACATGCCCAATCACAAAGCATGTGAGGTTATAGGCCTTGGCATAATTCATGAGTTCATAAGTCACTTCACGGATCTGACTGAGAGTGCCTGCGGCCGATTCAATCTGATTGGAGTGGGTGGTCTGAATGGAGTCTAAAACCAGAAATTTTGGTTTAAGCTCTTTCACCTGCTCCAGAACTCGCTGCCAATTGGTTTCATTAAAAATGTAAAAACCCTCGTTCTTAACACCGAGGCGTTTAGAGCGAGAAGCCACTTGAGATTCAGACTCTTCCCCGGAGACATAGAGGATTTTTTCATTCTTATTTAAATCGAGAAGTTTTCCACAAACTTCCATGAGGATTGTGGATTTCCCTATTCCAGGTTCACCACCAATCAGTGTGAGGGATCCGACAGTAACTCCTCCACCCATAACCCGGTCAAATTCACCAATACCTGTTGAGTAGCGCTCAAAACTCTCGTGCTCAATTTCATCAATCGTTTTAGGACGAGAGACTCGACCGCCGGTGGACTTCGGAGCGGCCTTGGAAGGCTTGATGGCTTCTTCTTCAGAAAATGAATTCCACTGCTGACAGTCCGGGCATTTGCCGAGCCACTTAGGGCTTTTGTATCCACATTCCTGGCAGGTGAAGACGGTTTTAATCTTGGCCATTTATTTTCCAATCATCTGAAGAAGCTTTGCTTCTGAAATTATAGGGATCCCGAGACTCGTTGCTTTAACGTATTTACTGGAAGAGCTCTCTGTTTCATTGGTCACAAGATAACTTGTATTCTTAGAAACCGAAGACACAGTCGCTCCCCCATTCATCTTAATAAGTTTTTCAATCTCTCCCCGGGGCTGGCTAAGTTCTCCAGTGATACAGAACTTAAGTCCATTTAGTTCCCCCTCACCTTTTAGTACCTCTCCCGCCTTAACCTTTACTCCCAGGGAGAGAAGTTCAGCGATGAGATCCTTTTTTTCTCCAATGGAGCGAACAATCTCGGTGGAGGACTTCTCCGCAAAGCCTTCAATGGCCTTAAGCTTCTCTACCGTTAAGTCCTGGATTTTTTCCAGTGTGTTGTACCCATCGGCGATGATTTTTTCAGTTTTGGCCGTGGAAACGCCCTCAACTCCCAGGGCCGAGATGAACTGGGTGAGATTTTGATTTTTAGTCTTCTGGATATTTTCAAACATTTTGGTGGCAAGCTTCTCTTTCACCTTATCCAGAAGCAGGAAGTCTTCAAATTTTAGGCGGTATAAGTCGGGAATCCCTTCCACAAGACCCTTGGAGATGAGTTCATCCAGGCGCTTATCAGAGACATCATCAATCCCGGCCTTCTGGATGTAGTTTAAGATCTCTTCTTTTACTTTACTTGGGCAGCGGGAGTTATCACAGTAAAGCCAGATGTCTTCGATCTGAAGTTCTGACCCACAAGAAGGGCAGGCCGTAGGAAATTTAAAATGCCCCTTTTTTCTCTCGGCGACACTTAAAAACTTTGGGATCACTTCTCCGGAACGGATAATCTCGATCTTATCACCAATTTTTAGTTCAAAGTTTTTGGCCAGACCATAGTTATGAAGGGTCACTCGTCCTATCATCGCTCCTGAGAGCTCTACCGGCTCAACGAGTGCTACAGGCGTAAGGGTCCCATTGCGGGAAACACCCCACTCAATCTCCCGGATCTCAGTGATCTTAGTGTCACCGGCAAACTTAAAAGCAATCTTATAGCGCGGGTGATGAGAGGTCTCACCAAGCTCATCATGAAGGGAGAGCCGATCATAGACGAAGACCAGCCCGTCGATCATATACTCACCGCCACTCATAAATTCCCGGGCTTCGGAAATCTTCTGATCAAGGCCCTTATTGTTTTTAATGATCTGATAGTCTGGAGTTTCAAAACCCAGGGCTTTAAGGTGTTCGAGTTTCTCATGCTCAAGCTTAAAACCTTTCTCTGAAATAAGATCAAAGGCCTTAAAACTTAAGTGCCGGCAGAGTTGAATATTTTCTTTTCTTCCCAGAAGCCCAGCCACGATGTTTCGCTGTGAGGTGGGAGACTCAAGTCCCATGGAGCGCATTTCTTCGGAGAGGTGAACAAAGTTGGATTCAAGACAAAAGACTTCGCCCCTCACTTCCACTGACCCCTTCTGAGAAATCGATTTCGGTATATCCGGGATAAACACCGCTTTTTTCGTGATGTTTTCTCCCACACTCCCGTCTCCCCGGGTCTTAGCAACAGTGAGGTGTCCATCTTCATAAACCAATGAACAGCTTGATCCATCAATCTTAAAGACCGAGACGACATCTTCTTTTCCAATCCACTTTAAGAGATCTTTCTCTTCATAGGTTTTATCCAGGGAGAGCATCTTCTTTTGATGGGAGACTTTTTCAAGACTTTCTGTTTGCTTAAAGCCCACTAAGGAGAGCACGGGATTTTCCGGATCAAGCTTTTTTAATTCTGCTTCCAGCGCGTCGTATTTCTCGTCGCTGATCTCCGCTTTTCCGCTGTAGTATTTTTCTTTGTGGTGAAGGATGAGCTTTTCCAGCTCTTGAATTCGTTTGGTCTTCATCGCTCTTTTAGTTTCCTATGATAGCTCTTAAGTTCCTGACGGACCCGTGAAGCAAGATACACCGTCACAATGATATTGGGAACGCTCATAAGGGCATAGGCGATATCCATGAGGTGGATGACACTCATCATGGGGATCACGGCGCCCAGCAAGATGGTAAGGCTATAAATGACAATAAAACTTCTGTCTCCTAATCCCCAACGGCCCCGGAAAAGATAGTCCCAGCACTTCTGGTTGTAATTGGCCATGCCGATCATGGTGGAAAACGAAAAGAGCAGAATGATGATCGCCAAAAGATGCTTTCCCGAGGCACCAAGATTCATGACAAAGGCCCGGGTGGTGAGTTCAATTCCACTCATTCCCGCGGGAGCTCCTTCGGGAAAGGTCACCAGAATCGCCATCGCAGTCATGGAGCAGACAATAATGGTATCCAGTAAGGGCCCCAGCATCGCCACATAGCCCTCTGTGATAGGAATCGCGGTCTTGGAATTTGAATGGGCCATGGGGGCCGTTCCAATCCCGGCCTCATTAGAAAAGGTCGCTCGTTTAAGTCCCGTTGTAAGGATGTGAATAAACCCATACCCCGCAATTCCTCCAAAGGCACTGGAAGGAGTCATGGCCTCTGTAAAAATAAGACTTATCACCGAAGGGATCTTTTCGATGTTGATGCCCAGGATAGTGAGAACGATGAGAACATAGAGAACACTCATTACGGGGACGATGACGGAACAAGTGCGGGAGATACTGGTGAGACCTCCCCAGAGAATGATTCCCACGATGAGCATAAAAAAGATACCCGTCTGGATATTGGGAATGCCGTAAAAACTCTCAGCAAAAAGAGCAACCTGATTGATTTGAAAAAGAGAAAGAGTCCCGATAAGGCCACAGACCGAGAAAAAGACTCCCAGAAATTTCAATTGCGGGAGGGCTTTTTCAATGGCATACATCGCTCCCCCTTGAACCTCCCCCTTATAATCTTTTCCCCGCAAGATCTGAGCAACAGTGCATTCAAAGAACTTTGTATTCATGCCGAAGATCGCCGCCACCCACATCCAAAAAAGAGCTCCGGGTCCTCCCAGAGATATAGCAATGGCCACACCTGAAATATTCCCTAGACCCACCGTTGCTGCAATGGCGTTACAAAATGCCTGAAAGTGAGAGATCTGGCCCAGCGAAGAATCTCCTTTCTCTTTTTTTTGAACCAGAAGTTTTACTCCATGGACAAGACCCGTGAGAGGAAGGAAACGTGAGTAATAAACCAGGATAAGATTGGCGAGAAATAAGAAAATGAGAAGAGGACTTCCCCAAATGAAGTCCGAAATGCTCCCAAGAGTTTCCGTCATAAAATCCTAGAAATTGTATGAAGCTCCAAGCTTCAGGAGGTTGTCCCGGTAAGTGAGATCCTTCACTTCGCCTTTAAACTTCGCGCGATTTGAGCGCATCTCTAAACCAGCATCCAGGGACATCCTGACCGTCATTTGATAACGGAGACCAAGTTCTAAGTCCAAAGAAGAAACTGAAGAGGTGGACCCATAAATGTCTGTATCACTGGAAAAGCTTGGGAAAGGCAGAAACTCTAAGCGCGTATAGAACTTGTACTCCCGACTAAAAGGAACATTTGCTCCCACACCCAAAAGAATTCCTGAGAAGACATTATCCCCGTCAGAAAGACCGGCACTCTGGTCGGCCGTGACCCCATAGGTTTGATTCAGGTAACCAGCATAGAGATCAATCTGCGGACCAAAGAAAAACCCTATCGGAAGATATTTATACCCACCAGTGAGCTTTATCGTTCCTGTTGTGACATCGAGATTATTCTTAGAGCTTGAACCCGAGTCTTTGTCATAGGAACCAAAACCACGCATCACTTCCAGTGCGGCAAAATACATGCGGGTTATCCAGATCTCGCCACGAAGATCCAGACCGAACTGCGTGCCACTCCAGCGGTTTG
>CAZPFM010000230.1:0-4983 GCA_964585845.1 uncultured Bacteriovorax sp. | reverse complement strand
ATTCTTCCTCATCGAAGAAATGCTCTTTCTTCAAGAGCGGGAAGAGGATCACATCCCGAATCGTGTGAGAATTGGTGAGGATCATCACCAGACGATCGATACCGATTCCCTCTCCTGCCGTCGGTGGCATCCCATATTCAAGGGCGCGGACAAAGTCATAGTCCACATCGGTTGCTTCCACATCACCACTGTCTTTGGCGACCGCCTGGTCGGCGAATCGGTCCAACTGATCAGTAGGATTGTTAAGCTCGGAGAAAGCGTTACCAACTTCCCAGCCATTCATGAAAAATTCAAAGCGGTCAACGAATTCCGGATTCTCATCATTTCTGCGAGACAGAGGTGAAACTTCTGTTGGGTATTCTGTGATAAAAGTTGGCTGAATGAGTTTTGCTTCTACGAGTTCTTCGAAAGCGAGAACAAGAAGTCTTCCCCAGGAGAGGGCCGCCACTTTCTTTGGATCCTGATCAATCCCTTTTAAAAGAGTGATGAGGTGATTCTTATCATTCACCTGATCCATAGTGGAATCAGTGAACTTTGCCACAGCCTCTCGCATAGTCATACGGGCATAAGGGCCTTTAAGATTAATGTCGTGCTCACCGAAGCGGACCACGTCTGTTTTAAGAACATCCCGGGCAAGTCCCTGAATGAGGTCTTCAGTGAAATCCATGAGGTCGTGGTAAGTCGCATAGGCCCAGTAAAACTCAATGGAAGTGAATTCCGGGTTATGCTTTAAAGAGAGACCTTCATTTCGAAAACAACGGTTCATCTCGAAGACTTTGTTATAGCCCCCCACGATGAGACGCTTTAAGTGAAGCTCCGGAGCAATCCGCATGAAGAGTTCCATATTCAGAGCGTTGTGGTGAGTGTTGAAAGGGCGTGCTGTCGCTCCCCCTGCCACTGAATGCATCATCGGAGTTTCAACTTCCATGAAGTCGGCCTTGTAGAAGAATTCTCTGATGTAGCGGATGATCTCAGAGCGCTTACGAAGTTTCTCTCGGGTATCCGGGTTCATGATCATATCCACATACCGCATCCGGTAGCGGAGTTCTGCGTCTGTTAAGCCGTGGAATTTTTCCGGCAGCGGACGAATAGATTTTGTGACGATTTTAAAATCACGAACATTAAGAGCGAGCTCCCCTTTCATGGTTTTAAAGACATCACCCTCTGCGTAGACGATGTCCCCGTAGTCGAGGAGTTTGTATTCAGCAAAGCCTTCGGCTGAAGTCACTTGCTTATTCACATAGAGCTGGAAGCGCTGAGTTCCATCATCGCACTGGAGGAAAGCGGCCTTACCAAAGTCACGCACCATGAGAACTCGTCCGGCCACGTGGTATTTCGGAGTCTCACCGATATCTTCCTTATTCTTATGCCCGTAGGTCTTCACGAGGTAGCTAAAAGTCGTATTGGGTTTGAGACCATTCTTATAGGGATTAGACCCTGATTCTTCGAGTTTCTTTCTCTTTTCCAGACGGACATCCATCTGTTCAGAGAATTGCTTGGTCCAACGGCTTACGTACTTTTCTTTCATACAAATTCCTTTATAGATCATCGTCCCCGGTGTCTTGAATCTTTCCACCGAGGCTTTTCCATTGCAAATATGATTTCATGAAGTCATCAAGATCTCCGTCAAGAACCGGCTCCGCCTGGGAGGATGAGAAACCAGTCCGGTGATCTTTGACGAGTTTATAGGGGTGAAGAACGTAAGACCGGATCTGAGAGCCCCAACCGATATCCGACTTCGAATCTTCCAGGGCCTGCTGCTCTTTTTTCTTCTTCTCCACTTCCTGCTCGTAGAGCTTCGCCTTAAGCATTTTCATAGCAAGCTGTTTATTCTGAAGCTGAGAGCGCTCCCGCTGACAGGCGACCACGGTATTGGTAGGCAAGTGAACAATCCGCACGGCCGAGTCGGCCGTATTCACCGACTGACCCCCGGCCCCACCGGAGCGGTAGACATCGATTCTTAGATCCTTATCGAGAATCTCGATCTCAATAGAGTCATCCACTTCCGGAGCCACGTAGATCGATGAGAACGACGTGTGTCTTCTGGCATTGGAATCAAAAGGTGAAATCCTCACCAAGCGGTGCACACCACTTTCAGACTTAAGTAATCCGTAGGCGTAGTTTCCACTCACCATGAGAGTGGCGGATTTAATCCCAGCGGAATCTCCGTACTGAAAATCCATCACGTCGGCCTTAAAGCCTTTTTCCTCGCACCAGCGCTGAATCATCCTGAGAAGCATTCCCGCCCAGTCACAGGACTCCGTTCCACCGGCACCGGCGTTAATGGTCACAATGGCATTGTTGGGATCGAGTTCTCCTGAAAGGAGGGCCTTCTTTTCGGCCTCGGATAAAGAGGTCTGGATTTTAGGAAAAAGATCGAGGGCCTCTTTTGCAGAAGCCTCATCTCCCTCATCACTCATTTCACAGAGGACTTCGAAGTCATCAGCGAGGGTTTTTACTTCTTCGTAGAGAGAGACCACGTCTTCTAAGAGAGATTTTTCTTTCTGAATTTTGGAGGCATTATCGGAGTCATTCCAGAAGCCCTCAAGGGCCTCTAGTTCTGAGATTTCTCTGAGTCGATTCTTCTTTCGATCGACGTCAAAGTGACCTCCGTATGTGAGCGAGTGTGTCTTTTAAGGTCTCAAACTGGGAGCGGTACTCATCCAGCTTAAGAAGCAGTGAATCATCCATAGAACCTTCCGGGAAAACCTCACTCTAACAAAGAGTGAGGTCTATTGGAAAGTTTATTGGGGTGGTTTTTGTGCGTTTGGATCATTCGGATCGTAATCCGATGGGATGTCGTTTGGAGTCTTAAGCCAGTTACAGTCCCACTGCTTCTCGCCTTTATCGGCGCGCATCTTGGCGTTCTCATTTCCAATGGCCCTGAGTACAGCGGCCATGGTTTTCCGCGAAGCCCCTTCGTTTTGATTAAAGGAGACAAGGAACTTCACAAATTTAAAGATTCCGCCAAAGCTATCCGCATCAGGAACTTTTTCATGCTTTAAGAGGTAGAAGTAGATCTTTTTCTTAAGCTTTTTCACAATCGACGGCATCTCGAGGAGAAATCCATCCAGGGCCGTGGAGTAAACGCTATAGGCCTGATCCGCTTCATCCGGGTCCCAGCGATTGTTGCGGTTTTTATCCCAACGGATCATGGTGGCTTCGATGTGCATCATCTCCACGATCACGGCCATGATATCCCCTTCAGAATACCAGATTTCTTCCGTGGTCGGTTTTCCGGCGGCATCGTTATAGTAGTTACAAGTCCGGGACCCATCAATAGTGTATTGAAGATAGGTGGTGTTGTACTCGTTCATCACCATTTCTTCACAGGAATTATTTCCGTTTAAGTCCTGGAAGAGAAGATTGTACTGGCGGCGGTAATTATCACAGAAGACCCGGAAGAAATTCTGCTTAAAGCAATTCGGTGAGAGTCGGTCATACTGATCAACTTCCGAGGCGCCACAGGTCTCTTTAAGATCCCCTAGAACAACCTTAGACATATTGATCCCGCTCATGAGGGCAACAGCGAATTCTGTGGCTTCGTTCGGATCCATCACTGGAACCGCTTCAGGCACCTGGCTGGACTGATACTGGAAGAGAGTTGCAAGAAGGGAGATCGTATCCGAGATGCTGATTGCTCGTCCCGGAAGAATAAGACCCATTTCCACGAGTTCAGTGGCAAACTTCTTCACAATTGATTCAAATGTTGCCTGATCCACGTGGTGAGAGAAATTCCGGGCGGCCGATCCCACCGGTGCATTGGCCGGATTAGCGATTCCGTATGTCTTAAAGATCTGCTCGATGACGTACTCAAAAAGGTAAATCTCAAAGATGGCATCAGGGTTACGCCACCACTCCCGGGTGTAATAAGGAGATTCGAATTCCCCACCCATGAAACGGTAATCTTTCACGATGCGCACGAAACGTTTAAAGGCTTCCTGGCGATCAGCAGGGAAGATGTCCCGGTCGCGCTCATAGTTGATGACATAGGGGCCGAGCTTACTTTCAAGAGGAATAATAAATACTTTGTACATGCTGTGAAACGACTCACCATTGTGGAGAATCGTCTTGATGTGATTCATGAATAAGCGGAAGTCCTTCCCGGTCACCTTACTCTCGGATCCACCCATGAGGATTTTTTTCATCTCCACAATGAGGTTCCGGTACTTATCGATGTCAAAGTCCTTGGATGAAACAAACATCTTCACCGTGTGAAAGATCTCTTCAATGGTGAAGAAGTCTTCGCCGTCACGGTTACGGTTTCGGAAAATGATCTCATCAATACTATCGATGTTCTTTTTCACCAGGGAAATGAGAAATTCCTGATTGAGATCAATGTATTTAAAGCGAACAGCATCGAGCCCCAGGGCAATGAAGTCGTGGAAGCGGTTGATGAGATCTCCCACCTCGTGGTGAGTAAGGATATTTTTATTTCCACCCAGAAGAACTTTCTTGGCAAAAAGAAGATCCTGAACTTTTTCGATATCCGCGGCCGTCTGGTCGGTTTTAAAGCTTAGGAGAAGGGCCATGATATCGAGCTTGCGGGTCTCAGAACCCATTTCATTCCAGACATTATCAAGGGCCTCGGAGATGCGGATCGCCGCCCCCTTCACTTCTGCTCTGTCATAAACATGCTGCTTGTAGGTGGCAGGATCTTCGTTCTGAAAAGTCCGGGCGAAATAGCGGGAGGCTTCAATGTTAAAGACCCGGAGGAAATTAAAGATCTTCTCAACGGAAGGCTTGGAGATATATTCCTTATCATCCCCTGTGAGAAGGTAGTTCACGTCATAGACGGCCTTGATCGCGCTGATGACATCTTCAGAGATGTCCTCGGAACGGTAAGTCCGAAGATAGGCCTCGAAAGCTTTTCGAGACATCATGCCGGGATAATCGTTTTCTACGAGGTCAATGAAGAGATTGATATTGCTCTGGAGACAATTGATCTGGGAAGTGATCGGCTCATGAAGAATATTCGAGAAC
>CAZPFM010000229.1:0-5007 GCA_964585845.1 uncultured Bacteriovorax sp. | reverse complement strand
CGCCACTGTTCGGACGGTTTCCTCAAGCTCAGAAGAATACGGACGAAGACCTAAGATGCGAACCTGAGCCTTGTTCAGCTTAGACGCCGAAACAAGTTTCATCGCTTTAGTGATCTTGAGAGTACCTTTGGTACTCTTGATCTTTTTCTTGAGGTCTTTGATATTTGCCATTGTGGTTAATCCTTAAAATTAAGCCTTATAGGATGCCATGAAATTCTTGATGATATCCGTGATCTTCGCTTCATTCTCAGGAGACATCTGCTTCTCAGTTCTCATGGCGTTCATGAGATCTGCGTGGCGAGAGTTCAGCATAGAAAGAAGGTCGGCTTCGGCTTGACGGATCTTTTCAACAGGAACTTTATCGAAGTGACCTTTAGTCGCAGCGAAGATGGAAACGGACTGATCGATAACATCCATCGGCGTGTACTGAGCTTGCTTCAAAAGTTCAACCAGACGAGCACCACGGTTAAGCTGACGCTGAGTCGCTTCATCAAGGTCAGAACCGAACTGTGCGAAGGCCGCAAGTTCCCGGTACTGAGCAAGGTCAAGTCGAAGAGTACCAGCGACTTTCTTCATCGCTTTAATCTGAGCAGAACCACCCACTCGAGAAACCGAGAGACCCACGTTAACCGCTGGGCGGATACCGGAGTTGAAGAGATCACTTTCGAGGTAAATCTGACCATCAGTGATCGAGATCACGTTGGTAGGAATGTAGGCAGAAACGTCACCTTCCTGAGTTTCAATGATCGGAAGGGCCGTGAGGGATCCAGCGCCGAGCTCATCGTTCACTTTACATGCGCGCTCAAGAAGTCTTGAGTGGATGTAGAAAACGTCCCCTGGGAATGCTTCACGTCCTGGTGGACGACGAAGAAGGAGAGAGAGCTGACGGTAAGCCTGAGATTGTTTTGTAAGGTCATCGTAAACGATGAGAGCGTGCTTACCAGCATCGCGGTAGTACTCACCCATGGTCGCGCCTGTGTAAGGAGCGAGGTACTGAAGAGGAGCAGAGTGTGAAGCAGTCGCAGAAACGATGATTGTGTACTCAAGAGCACCGGCTTCCATGAGCTTCTGGTAAACCTGACGAACGGTTGATTGCTTCTGACCGATAGCCACGTAAACGCAAACAACACCTTTGCCTTTCTGGTTAATGATGGTGTCGACGGCAACAGCTGTTTTACCAGTCTTACGGTCACCAATGATGAGCTCTCGCTGACCACGACCGATTGGGATCATGGCATCGATAGCTTTGATACCAGTCTGCATTGGCTCGTGAACGGATTTACGAGCAATGATCCCTGGTGCTTTAACTTCGACGTTACGAGTTTCAGTGGCCTTGATTTCGCCCTGACCATCGATTGGCTCACCGATCGCGTTTACAACACGTCCGAGAAGAGCGTCACCAACAGGAACAGAAACGATCTTTTCAGTTCGCTTAACAGTTGAACCTTCTTTGATGGATTCATCGTTACCGAGAACCACGACACCAACGTTGTTGGTCTCAAGGTTAAGAACCATCCCCTTCACGCCACCTTCGAACTCAACGAGCTCTCCAGCAAGAACGTTCTTGAGACCGAAGATCCGTGCCACACCATCTCCGATAGTGAGAACGGTACCGATTTCGTTCATTTGAAGACGAGACTCGAAGTTCGCGATTCTGTCTTTGATAATTCCTGTGATTTCCTCAGGTCTGATTGATGTGCTCATCTAAAGTTCCTTCCCTTTTTGGGTTATTTTATTCACCTAAAATAGATTGTTTGAATTGCTCAAGCTGGTTATCGAGAGAAGCATCTAACTGAAGATCTTCAACTGTCACTTTATAACCGGCACTTAAATTTGGATTCTGGATGTAATCAAGATGGGGCTCGCGGCCGAGCTTCTGCTTTAAGAAGCCTTCGATCTTGGCCTTGAAAGCTGGATCGATCTGAGTCGCCGTTCCTTCGATCGTTCCCTTTAGGAAACCCTTTCTCTCATCGTCCATGACGATAACTTCTTTGATGATAAGGGGAAGAATCCCGATTCTCTTTTCATCGATGAGAAACTTAATGGTCTCAGTGGTGATGTCAGAGAGGCTTAGTTTTTTTGCTATCTCAACGAAGACATTCTTTTTTTCTTCGAGGGTGAAGAGCTCAAGAAACATGATGTTTTCAAGTTCGTTAGACTTGTTGATGACTTCTGTGAGTTTCGTGAGTTCATCGGCGATATTCACTTTTCTCTCGTCACCAAGTTCAAGAAGAGACTTGGCGTAAACTTTGGCTACGGACTGTTCTTTCATTGCTTTAATCCTGAAAGGAGCTTGTCGGATACCTTGTTCTGGTAATCCTTATTTCCTTTAATTGTCGATTTAGTTTTCGCGATCACCTGGGCAAGAAGCTCACTTGAAATCTGGTCCATGACGGCTTTCTTGTCAGCGTTGATTTTTGATTCCGCATCTACTTTGAGCTTGTGAGTTTTCTCTTCGGTGTCCCGAGAGAGGTTTTTCTCATACATCGCTACTTCCTGCTCAGACTGCTGCTTGATAGTCGCAACTTCAGAATCAACAGTAGCGAGCTTGCGCTTTTCATTTTCGAGCATGATGTGCGCTTCTTTTGATTTGATATCAGCGCGCTCAATTGTGTTGGCAACTTCCTGAGACTTTTCTTTGAAATGCTCAGAGAGTGGACCTTTAATTTTCCACGCAAGAACACCTAAAAGAATAGTGACGTTGATGGCCGGTGCGATGAGGTCAGTGATGCTTCCACCATGTCCACCGCCGGCGGCGAAGGCGCTGGAAGCGCTAAGGAGTACAGTTGCTGAGAGGATACGACTCATTCGAATAATCCTTATTGAAGAATTTTGTTCACGAGAGACTGGGCCAGGGTATCAGCTTCCGAAAGATATTTCTCTTTGTTGGAAGCGACTTCTTTAGAAAACTGATTCCGAGAATCTTCCACATACTGAGAAACTTCTTTTTCAGTTTGCTTGTACTGGGAAGTGTATTTCTGTGTGATCTCTTGCTTTTTAGAAGAGCTCGATTCGAGGGCCATACGATGGGCTTTTTCGATTTTGAGATTGTACTCAGACTTCATCTTGTCGACAGTCTCAAGAGTTTCTTCTGCAGAATTTTCAAGCTTAACGGTTTTCTCATCGCGGACTTCAAGCACTTCCTGAAGTTTTCCTAAGAAGAGAAATTGAGCAGCAATAAAGATTGCGGCAACAATGATGAGCTGTGGAATGAGGGAGGAATCGACACCCAATTGAGTGAAGATGGCCGTGAAGGTTTCCATGGTTTTAGACCCTATGAATGCGTATTAATAAGCCCTAATTTTTTAGGCCCAAGCGGGAAAACAGTCAAGGATTTTGGGGACTTATTTTTTTCTCTTTCATCTTAGTAATTCCGTGGAAAATAACTCCTTCTTCCACGATAAGACTCGGAGAGGTGACCGTGCCTTCAAAACGTGCAGGGCGGCGAATTTCCACTCGGGAAGAAGCCTTCACGGTGCCTTTCACAGAACCTGAGATGATCACAATACTCGCATTAATGTCTGCGTTAATAACTGCCCCCTCGGAGATGATGAGGGTGTCGTTGGAGAATATACTTCCGGTAACATAGCCCGCAATACGGACTGTTCCGCTAAAAGAAAGATTGCCTTCAAATTTGCAGCCTTCTTCAATAATGGCGCAAATATCATTCTTTTTGGCCATGGAGCCTCCCTGCTCGACGTGGCGGTTTATTTCATCAGATAAGCAAATATATCATTAAATTCAGCTTCGTTGCTAAATTTGATGGCGATTTCGCCCGCTCCGTTTTTCTTCCCCTTCACGTTGAAGTGGTAGCCGGTCTTCTGCTCAAGCTTATTTCTAAGTTGATTATACTGCTCAGTGATAAAGCCATTATCGGCCATCTTCTTGGTGGGCTTCTTATTTTTCTTGGCGAGCTCTTCGAGTTCACGGACCGAGAGATTATGGGCGATGACTTCATTGGCGAGACGCTTAATCACCTCGTCATCATTCATTCCTACCAGAATTTTTGCATGACCAAAGGAAAGAAGCTCTTTTTGAAGGGAAACAATCACATCTTTTGGAAGTTTCAGGATCCGGAGAAAGTTAGCGATGGTGGAGCGCTCTTTTCCAATTTTCTTAGCCACTTCTTCCTGAGTGAGTTCGAACTCATTCATGAGCTGAAAGTAAGCCAGGGCCTCTTCCACACAGTTTAAGTCAGAGCGCTGAACGTTCTCAATGATGGACATCACGAGAATGTCTTTCTTCGTGGCGCGCTTAAGAATAACTGGGACTTTTACAAGGCCCGCCATCTTGGAGGCGCGGAATCTTCGCTCCCCTGCCACAATCTCAAAACCATTATCTTTTTCAACAACGATGAGGGGCTGGATCACACCATTTTCACGAATGGAGTCAGCAAGTTCCTGAAGATCTTTTTCTTTAAAAATTTTGCGGGGCTGAGATTTATTTGCAAAGACCTTAGTAACATCAACAAGCATCGGTCCGGCTTCGATAGCCATTTCTTTTTTTGCGGGAGCAGAAGAAGTGATTCCAGCGTCCGCACCAGGATTGTTTCCGAGAAGAGCGGCCATACCTTTTCCGAGTTGGATTTTATTTTTTTGCATATGTGTTTCCTCGCTTAAGAATGAATTTGGTAATCTTCGAATTTCGGGATCTGCTGAACCGGAGCCGCGACTTTTTCTTTCTTAGTCTCCGACTTTAAGATGAGCTCCCGTGCCAGAGACAAATAAGCCTCTGAACCTTTCGAAGTGATGTCATAGAGAATGATCGGCTTACCAAAGCTTGGACACTCGGAGAGCTTCACGTTTCGTGGAATGATGGTTTTTAAGATATCATCCTTGAAGTGCTCCATCAGATCATTGGCCACAAGCTTACAAAGATTGTTTCTTGAGTCGTACATCGTCAGAAGAATTCCCTCGAGAGTGAGATTCTGATTTAAAGATGAGCGGATCAAGCGAACAGTATTCAAGAGCTGCGAGAGTCCTTCCATCGCAAGGTATTCAGTCTGCA
>CAZPFM010000228.1:0-5013 GCA_964585845.1 uncultured Bacteriovorax sp. | reverse complement strand
CTGGCGACCTCGGATAAGGTCATTATCGCTAAACCAGATCTTGCGACCACTGCTATGGGAGGCTCGGACCTTGACGGAAAAAAGCTCGCCTCTGAAATTTCCGGTAAGGGAGTTCCGGCCCTCTGTGTGAACAATCTTACAGATCTTCGGAAGGGAATTGAGGATTTTGAAGAGGAAAACTCGGTCCTCCTGATACTTAGTAACAGAACATGTCTCGGACTCTGGGAGTCGAACTTTGTTAAAGAACTTAAGTCCTAAGGGATTTCTCCCGCTGCTCGGGGTTTGCTTTCTCTCCTGCGCTTCTTCCACAGTGAATTGGGAAGGAAAGCGCAGTAAGCATGTGAAGAGCTACATGAATGCATTCTCGAAGTTCAGAAAGCAGATCTGTGTTCCCAAGGCCGAAAGTATCTTTGAGCAGTCGCTTAAAAGTTACCGGGGACAGGGGTACTGGATCCCGGAAGTAAAAGAAGATGTGGACGTGGATTCCATCAAGGCCCTGCTGCCTGAAATGGAAAAAAAACTCGCCTGGATCCGGAAGGAAAAAGCAGAACTTCAGAAAAAATCTTTTCCTTCTGAGCGCGTGACGGCCCCCGTGAAGTGGCTCCTCTCTGAGCTTCTGGATCTTAAAAAAGATGAACTCACGGAAAACGATCAGAAAAAAAAGATCTCCAGACAAAAATCTCTCAAGCTTATTGAGCGGCTTCAGAAAGAGTATGACCGTCTGGTTGAAAAGGTCTCTTTTTACTCAAACTATGCGTATCCCGTTGATCATTTAAAGAATCGTAAGGTCCATGATTCCTACCGGGAAAAAACGGAAGAAGCCTCGGTTAAGATTGCTAATTACACTTTTCTCTACCGGAAGATCCTCGAAGACGGTGCTTACCTTAAAAACCACACATCCTCAGATATCTACCTCCGCACAACCCTGGATACGATTCACTACGAATTAAAAAATCATGAGTTCTACCTCTCTGAAGATGCCCGGTATGATTTGGAATTTGTCCTCGGAAAGATTGAAGCAGAACTCTCAAAAGGAAAGGACAGGGCCTTAGAGCGTCTGACGGAATGGGAAGAGCGAACAGAGCGCACCCTTAGTTTCTACCGCTCCCTCACTGCTCCTGAGAATCAGAAGGCTCTCACCATCGCAGGGGTGAAGACCACTGCGAACCGGGAACTTATTAAAGAGCACAACAAGGCAACTCACGAATTAAAAGAGTTCGTTTATTTAAAGCAAGCCGAGGTCTACAAGTACTGGCTCAACCAGCCAGAGATCACCCGGGCGATCTTCGTTCTTGAAACTATCCTTATTAATGAAGTGGGTGGGGTAGATGGAGAAGATGCTCTTGAGCGGGTGGATGTCGCCAGAGTGGTGATGAATAGACTGGATAAACCCCGGTATCTTTCCATCGGGGAAAATGATTTTATCTATCCTTATCTTAAGAAAGTCACAGGAGACTTCAACCTGCAAAACGAGAAGTGGCTCAACGCTCTTTTTAAGCAGGGAGAGTTTTCATTCACCTATTATTACATGAATGGTGTGGCCAAGATTTTCTGCCCGGATATTTCACCCTTTGCTCGTAAGCTTCGAAAGAAAAACGTTGAGATCGCTCTGCAGGTTTTAAAAGAAGAGCAGAAAGAATTTGCGGCCACCCGTTATTTCTCCCGAGCAAGCATGATCGGACGCATTCATATGGATTCCATCTGGGAAGATTACCGCCCTTATCCAGAGCGACCAGGACTCATGGCAAACGGACAAAAACAGTTAAAATCATCCTTTGAAAAGTCTCAGTATAAATATCTTTACTCGTTTCAAGACCCAGAAGAGCGGTATTTTCAGGTGGTGGAAATCGCTGGGAGACCCTATGCCATGGGGGAAAAGAAGGGAGTGAAGATCTTTTATGAGCACCGGAATCCACACTACTTCAGGTACTTTACGAAAGAGTCAGACCTCGTAAAACCTTAAAAATTCTCTATATTTTTTGGGACAAGCGCGGTATAAAACCCGCCAGCCACTAGTTTATTATTTGTTTAGACATCCAGGAGCATGGGTATGATGAAAGATTATATGTTCACCTCAGAATCAGTTACAGAAGGTCATCCGGATAAGATCGCCGATCAGATCTCCGATGCCGTTCTCGATGCCATGCTGGCCCAGGACCCTAAGTCCCGTGTTGCCTGTGAAACTCTCATCACTACTGGTCTGGTTGTCCTTGCCGGAGAAGTCACGACGGGTGCCAATGTAGATTTCCAGCACATCGTTCGTCAGAAAATCCGTGATATCGGTTACGACCACTCTGATAAAGGTTTTGATGCTAACACTTGTGGTGTCACAGTCGCTCTCGGAAAGCAGTCCCAGGATATCGCTATCGGTGTCAACGAAGGCGAAGGAAAATATCTCGATATGGGTGCCGGAGACCAGGGTCTCATGTTTGGATACGCTGTGAATGAAACTGAAAACTTCATGCCGATGACAATCGACCTATCTCACAAACTCGCTTACCGCCTTTCTGAAGTTCGTAAGAACGGAACACTTCCGGATCTTCGCGCTGATGGAAAGACTCAGGTCACAGCTCAGTATAAAGACGGTAAGATCTCTCGCCTCGATGCCATCGTTGTTTCCACTCAGCACGCCGAGAATATGACCCTTAAGCAAATCGAAGAAGGGATCATGGAAGAGGTCATCAAGAAGACCGTTCCTTCTGAACTCATTGATAAAGATACTAAGTTCTACATCAACCCAACTGGTCGCTTCGTTATCGGAGGTCCAATGGGGGATGCGGGTCTTACTGGTCGTAAGATCATCGTTGATACCTACGGTGGCCACGGCGCTCACGGCGGTGGAGCTTTCTCTGGAAAAGATCCTTCTAAGGTCGACCGATCTGCGGCCTATGCTGCTCGCCACATTGCTAAGCACATCGTGGCCGCGGGATTAGCTGAAAAAGCTCTCGTTCAGGTTGCCTACGCTATTGGTGTGGCCAAGCCGATGTCTCTTCTTGTGAACACTTTCGGAACAAATAAAGTTGATGAGCTTAAACTTGATCAGGCGATCAACGAGCTCTTCGATATGCGCCCTAAGGCGATTATCCAGCGTCTCGATCTCTTAAAGCCGATCTACTCTCAGTCAGCGGCTTACGGACACTTTGGCCGAGAAGCCAAAGATGGAGCTTTCTCTTGGGAGAAGCTCGATATGCTCGATAAACTCAAAGGAATGTTTTAAACTTAAAGGGCCCCATGAGGGCCCTTTTTTATTTATGATTGAAGTTTATTTTCTTATTCGCCACACGCCCTTCTGGGCAGTTCCTTTCATCATCATTGGTGGGGAGTTTGCTTATCTCTTCTGGTTAAAGAAGAAAAAGCGCTCGGCCTTCATCTGTCTTTTCATCGCCTTTCTTGGATTATCGGCCATCAGTTTCTATGTCTGGGCCGGGGGTCCTGAGAAATCGGTGAAGGTCATTAAAAAGATGCAGCGCGACCATCTCTAGTTAATATTGTCTTACATTTGACACCTAGGTGTTAACTCATCAAAAAGACAGACTTGTTTAGAGGTCTAAAAATTGACACCCAGAAATCCTAAAGAGTAAATTAGCCTCCTTCGGAGGATCTATGGACGATATGAATTTCCTTCATCAAAGCTTTGATGATTCTTCTAATATGTCACTGCCACCCATCATTATTGTGGAAGATGACAAACTCTTAGGCCTTTCTATCCGGAAGTACCTGGAGCAGACGCTGAAAATGAATGTGCAGCTCTTCGAGAGTTCTGAAGACTGCCTCATGAATTTTGCTAAGAACCACCCTAAAGATAAGCCTTTTTGTCTTGTGACAGATATCAGTCTTGAGCAGGGCTCTGATGGGCTTCTTCTCATTGATATCTTAAAAGACCGTGGCTTTGAATTTGTCTCCATCGTGATGACGGGATTCGCCTCCATCGAAACGGCCATTGCGGCGACGAAAAAAGGTGTCTTCCACTATCTCACTAAGCCTTTCGAGCTCGATAACTTAAAGAAGCTTGTGATGGCGGCCCTGCAAAATAAGCTCGCGATGCAATTGCCTCGTGAACTCATGAGTGAGGGGGAGGGTGTATTCTCCGGAGAGAGAATTCCTTCGCGTCTTAAGATTGATCGTCCGACAGTAGAAGATTCTTTTGAAGGAATGATCGGTCGATCCCAGGTGATGAAAGACGTCTTTGATCGCATCTCTCGAGTGGCCAAGACTGATTCCACTATTCTCATCACCGGTCCTTCTGGAACTGGGAAAGAGCTTGTGGCTTCAGCGATCCATAAACTTTCTGCCCGCTCGAAAAATAATCGCATCACCGTGAATTGCGGTGCCATTCCTTCGGAACTTTTGGAGAGTGAACTCTTCGGTCACGTACGTGGAGCTTTCACTGGTGCTATTTCCACTCGTCGTGGACGCTTTGAACTCGCTCAGGGTGGAACGATCTTCCTCGATGAGATCGGCGATATGCCCCTTCTTCTCCAGGTAAAACTCCTTCGGGTTCTCCAGGAAAGAGTCATCGAGCCAGTCGGTTCTAACGAAGTCTTAGGTATTGATACACGGGTGATCGCTGCGACTCACCGGGACCTTGAAAAATCCGTCGCTGAAGGGAAGTTCCGTGAGGATCTCTTCTACCGCTTAAACGTTATCCCGATCAGAATGCCGGCCTTAAAAGAGCGCCGGGAAGATATCCCGCTACTTATCTCTCACTTCCTCGACCGCTTTGTTTCAGCGGATAGATCCAACGAGATCTCTTTTGCTCCAGATGCCATGCACCTTCTCATGGGCTACGACTGGCCAGGAAACGTGCGGGAGCTTGAGAACGTGATCGAGCGCCTCGTGATCCTTCGCGGAGGTAACGAGATCCTTCCTGAGGATCTGCCGGCCAAAATCTTCGGCTCCAACCCGCTTGCGACCAAACAGTATAAGACTCTCTTCGACCTACCGGAGCCTGGTGTGGATCTGAAGCAGATACTTTCTGATATCGAAGACTCGCTTATCATGCAGGCCATGGGA
>CAZPFM010000227.1:0-5042 GCA_964585845.1 uncultured Bacteriovorax sp. | reverse complement strand
CTTTTCTAAGTTCTTCGCTCTTCCAGAGCTTAGAAGCACTCTGGATATCCTTATCATAACCTGAGAGCCGGGGCTTTTTATCCAGGTAGGATGGATCAAGGATCTTTATGAGATGGGACTGGAGAAAATTAAAAAGTCCTCGCATACGATCGAAGTCACTTTCAAAGTGTAGCAGCTTTCCGAAAAACTCCGTGTTCTTTTTCCGTGCAAATAGAGAGGCCAGGACGAACTGGTCCAGACGTTCGGTCTCAAGAAGACTCTTAACCTGGGGGAGATTCACTTCTTTAGCATCAGGGTGATTTAACTTTAAAAGGCAGGAGGCATGATAAAAGGAAGAGAGGTTATTCTCCAAAGAATCAAGCATCCAGTTTTTTGAATCATAGGTGAGAGGAAGACGAAGATAAGTTGTGACAAAATCCAGGAGCTTGTGAGGTTCCCAGAACTTTGGGGCTTCGACTTGAAGAAAATCGATATTTCCATCTTTAACGAGTTTCTTCCAGGCCGCATTCTCAGACTCGAAACTTAAAATGACAAACCGGTCAGCTAGTTCAAGGTTTGCCAGAGCTTCGACTTGCTCAGTTTTCAGGTCCTGGGCCTGATGGATGAAAAAACTCTCCATCGCACCAAAAAGACTTAAGGACTGAAACTCTTCTTCGATCCAGTCCCGGGTCACTTCCTGGGCCATCTTGTAATGAACCGTGCGCTCCCCCGCTCCTCGCATGAGGTAGTCTTTGACGAGCTTAAGGCAAATAGGATCAAAGGTCGAAAGGGCAATCACGCCATTTTTTTCAGCGAGATAGTCTCGCTTAACAGAATTAAAAAAGTCCCAGAGTTGCCACTTAGAATGCATAGAGAATCATGTCCCGAATGGAAGTGGCGGCCGTCTCGGCGAGGTTTTTTACGATCTTTCTCTGGATACCGGCGTTCTGTGTAGAGTTCACATCGATTCCGTTACCAGCGAGGATCTCGCGGGTATAAGTCGATGTGAGAGGGATTGTATCGTTGAAGATGACTCGAGAAGTGAGTTTAATCTTATCTCCAATTCCCGATTTAAGAAGTGCAAGCTCTTCTTCCGTAGGCTTTTTTATCACGATGACGTTGATAAAAAGGCTCATTGTCGTAGCGGAAGGAATCGAGAACTTTTCCCGGTTACCCACCGCTTGAGGCACCTTTTCTCTGGCGACCACAATGCTTGACGAAGCCTTAGTGTCAGAGAGCTTATCTGGTGATTTTATGATGGCGATCATCACAGCATCAGAGTTTTTATCATAACCACTGTGAAGACGCAGGGCCGAGAAATTGGTGAGCATCCGGTAGGTCTCTCGGGTAAAATCCGCAGAAACCTCACCGAGATTGGAATAGTTATAAAACATGGGCACGGAAAGACTATTAATCCCGTACTGAGCGAGAGGATTTTCTTGCTGGGTGAAGCGGTAACCGCTGCACGAACAGAGAAGACAGATCATGATGAAAAAACGCATACTTTTCTATACCATGGCCAAAGGATATCCGTCAGGATATTGGTAGAGGAGAATGTTTAAAAAAATCGATTTTAAGACTCTAAATTATAAGGACTTAGATCGCTATAACTCGCATGACATCAAGCGAGATGAGATCAAGGCTTTTTACCAGACTTTCGATTTCCTCGAACTCATTCGGAAATGGCCTGAGATCGTTGGTGACAAGATGTCCGTTGTCACATCCCCTCTTCGGATTAACCAGCGCTCTCTTATCATCGTGACTTCCCACTCAGTTTACTCCCAGGAGCTCTCCTTTCTCTCAGAAACAATTAAGGAATCTATCTTTAAGGTTCTCCCGGAATTAAAGGGAGTTATCCAGAAGCTCAATTTTCAGACCCAGGAGAGCTTTTTTAAAGAAAAAGAATTGAAGGAAGCCCAGGCCGCGAAGAAAGCCCCACCAAAGCTCCATCCTCAATCACCAAAATTTAAACTCCTTAAACTCGAGGCCGAAAGACTCTTTGGTCAGATCGAGGATCCCGAACTCCGGGAGAGCATGATCTCAATTTTTATTCAGTCTCACGCTTAGATAACTGATCTTCCCATCGGGGAACATCTCTACGATAAGCCCCATTGCATGGACCCGCTCCTGAATCATTCCAAGAAGTTTATCAGAAGACGGAAGAACAAAGTGGGCCTCTCCCTTCTGGGCGAGGTTTCTTTTAGTGAGATCAAGCAAGATATCCCAGGAATCTAACTCAAAACTCCGGCATACTTGTTTTCTGGGATCCTTTGCTAACTGTCCGTGTCCCGGCAGGTAGAAGGGTGGATTGCAAAGAATGAGATCGAAATTGAAACCATCCCAGGGACATTGTGAAAAAGATCCATGAAAGATATTGGAAGAGGTTTCTGAGGGCATAAAGAGACGAAGATTCTCCTCAAGATGAGGCAGGAATTCTTGCTGAGCTTCTACGAAGTTTACACTCAGAGGCTTAAGTCTTCGCGCCAATTCAATCCCGATAATCCCGCAGCCAGCACCAAAATCCGCAATCTTCTTTGGAGAGAGAGTCGCCCTTTCCACTGCGAACCTAACCAGTCGAATGGAGTCTTCATTGAAATGGTAGAAATCAGGCTGGGAGTAATCAGTCATTGATGAGAAATTGCAGGGTCTTTTCCACTGTCTCAGGGGAGAAGTCTCCCCGCTCGATAAGCTGGTAAAGAGCGAGCATGAAGAGATCGGGAAACTCTAGAAAACCGTGGAGTTTCTTCCTGGTTTCGTTGATATGATTTTTTCCAGACTTATGGAGGTAGAGATCAGAAAGTCGATCAACCTCAAGAAGGTAAATTCCCCAGAGAGGATCCTTCTCTTCCACTTCCTTAAGAGTTTTTAGGGAAGCCTCGGAGAAAATCTCCGGATTCGGATAGAAGTACCAGATCCAATAAGCGAGAAAATCCTGGGAGAGCTTTCCAGTTTTTACTCTGCGCACTCGCTTTGGTACTTCCATACGTCCAAGTCTCAGGTACTGAATAAACTCAGGAGCTAATTTGCGGGTGTAGCGAAGGCCCCAGAGTCCTTTCAGGGCATCTGAACTCTGATCCCGCAGATTATCCAGGAGGATGGTCTCATTGAAAAATTCTAGAAGATAGCGCTCCATAAGCGCATAGGACTTTCTATCGGCCGGATGCTTTGAGAGTTTGAGCAAGAGCTGCTCAATATTATCCCTTGCTACCCGACTGTAGACTGAAGGTCGTGGGCGATAGCCCTTCCATGAATTAAAGGGTGCACTTCGGGCGATGTCACGGAGGATTTGATCCGAGTGACTGATATTCCCCACCATGAGGTAAAGATAAGACTCAAGAAGTTTTTCTCCTATGTCATCTCCAGGGATCTCTTTAATGACTTCGATGATTCTCTTTTTTACTGAGACCTCGGTGATCAGATTAAAGCGGGAATTTAAGATCTCGCTAAGAAACTGCATGAGTTCCTGCTCGGACTTGGAATTTTTTTGAGGTTTACTGACCCAGTCGAGCCAGCGCTTCACCGGATGATCATCCTTCAGAGTTTGCCCGCATTCTCTCATCTTTAAGAGAAATTTCTCATGGAAGGTATCTGAAGGATAAAGGATGATACCCAGCTGGGTCACGGAACTTGAGAGATCTGAGCATTCAAGCTCAGTGATATCGAAGCTACTCGAAACCCGAAAACCCGATAGACCGATGGAAGGCTTGAATTCTATCTTTTCGAAGCGGAGACTTCGCTCAGTGAGCTTTTTTTTTTAGTGGATTCCTGAGAATCCTGGGCATGAGCGCTGCTCATGATAAAGGAGCTGAGAGTGACTTCTCCCTGGAAGAGGGCCCGGATGATTGTTCGCCGGTAGTAAACGAGAAGAAAGAGGATGATAAAGCAAAGAATCGCCAGGTACTGCAGATAATTCTGGCGACGAGGCATGACCTTCGCCTCACTCTCCCCCCGGGGAGTTGTTAGTTTTTTAGCTTTTTTTTTTGGTGCTGCTGCTTCTTCTTTTCTTTCAGCGGCCGGAGTCTTGTTCTCTGAAGTCTCAGCATCCTTAAGCATGGATGTGTTGATTGAACCCACTAAAGTGATGTCCTCATCTCCCTGAGACGGGGCTTCCGTCGAGTGAAGAACATCTTTAGCTTCACTTATCGGATTGAAACTTTGAACTTCTTCCCCAAGCAAGAAACGATTCACGAGCTCAGTTTCGCGGATGAAAAACCAGTACCCATTCCCGGAACAAACTTCGTCATCGGATTTGATCGATCCGTTCTTGAAAAGTTCAAGCACCTTTTCCTTCGAGACAGGCCCGAGGATGTGATTAGATTTTGTCCGAATGAGCCAGTTCTTTTCCATAATCACCTGGAGAGAATTCCGACGAGGGCGGCCAGATCCTGGTCACTGAAGCGAAGGCCGAGGGCGAAGGTCGCACTCTGTGAGCCATCCTTAGAGACAAGATCTTCACCTGCAATTCTTGTGTAGAGAACGTTCCAAAGTTTGATTTCGGTAAAGAGACGGACATTGGGTCCGGCATCTTTCTGATAGTCGAAGACCTCGAGACCGGTTCTAACTCCCCAATCTGGGAAGAAGTAGTCGAGACCCACACCACCAGTAGACTCGATGAGACCGGCCCTGAGACCGTAGCGCTGAATACGACGGCCGATCTGAACATTAAATTTAAATGAGCTCTTATTAACTTTTCGTGTTGTTGTCTTGGTCTCTTCCCCGTCATTAACCGAGGTGTATGTCTCCGTTTCCGTTTCACGCTGAGGACCGAACTGATTGGTGACAATACCAATCCGGAAAAAGCGCTCTGGAGCCGGGTAAAGATCAAGATCGATCCTTGTTTCCGAGCCGATTCTGGTATTCACACCAGAAGACATCCCGATATCTGCTTCAACGTTATTGATCCGGTTTACAAGGCGATTCACACTGGAGAGAGTCTGGGAGACCTGATCCACCACCGCATCGTCACGGAGAAGTTTTCCGACCGTTCCCTTCCCTTCCTTCACGTCTGCGACGATGGTCTGAAGATCCGCCACGGTGGCATCGGCTTTATCAAGGATAGGCCC
>CAZPFM010000226.1:0-5069 GCA_964585845.1 uncultured Bacteriovorax sp. | reverse complement strand
AAGAACACAGGAAATTCCCGGAGTTTTGGTTACGATGTGACAAACAAAAAAGAGCTTAAAGAGGCCCTCGCTCAGTTCTGCACCAATGCCTCCACCAAGCTTCGCGCGCAGAAATCCGTCTGCTACGGGATCTCCGCTTTTATCCACACCAATCCCTTTAAGCCCGGTCCTCAGTACTACGGAGAAGATCACTACCGTTTTAGCTCCGGTACCAGTGATGTCATTAAGATCATCGAAGCTTCCCATAAGATCCTGGATGACATCTACCGCCCGGGTTATGGGTACAAGAAAGGCGGCATCCTCCTCACCCACATCGTGCCGGAGAATCAGGCCCAGATGGATCTCTTCAACGCGGACCCTTCAGACAATAAGGAACTCAATCAGGTCATGGACTTCATCAATAAAAAATACGGTCCGCGCACCATTCAATCCGCGGCATGTGGCACAAGTCAGCCCTGGAAAACAATCCACGACTATAAATCTCAGCACTACACCACAGACTGGAAGGACTTAAAGAAGGTGGCCCTATGAAATCAGAGAAGATCAATCTTAAGCAATGGAACTTCGCCAAGCTTCAGCGTTTTCAGTTGCAGGACGAAGCCTCCTCCATCCGCTTAGGGCTTAAGAGCTGGGCAAGTGAAAAGCTTAGGGGAACCATCTACGATGAAAAAAGTCCGGAAGGAGATTTTCTCACTCTCTATGCCAAGCAGTTTGATACGGTGGAGCTTCATGCGACTTTTTATGAAAACCCCACTCCCTATGACGTGATGAGGCTCAAGAAAAAAGTCGAGGGCGTGAATCCGAATTTCCGTTTCTGCCCAATTCTTCCCCGGGTGATATCCCATGAATCCCTCTTAAATCCCAAGACCCGGGACTTTAATCGATTCCTCTATGCCCTGGAGAATTTTGAAGAACACTTAGGGTCCGTCATCCTCCAGCTGCCAGAGAGCTTTACCTCCTCAGGACTGGGGACACTGAAAAACTTTCTTCACTGCTGGCCTCGGGAAATCCCCCTCCTTATCGATTTTCGTCACCGCTCCTGGTTTGATCACAAAGGCATCTATGATCCTCTTTTAAAAAACAATGTGGGTCTTTTTATTACCGATGACATAGGTCTTGAGAAAAATTTCGAGCGCTTCATCACCGGCGAGAGTCTTGGGGTGCGCTTTATAGGAAGATCAAAGCTTGAGACAGATGACCAGCGCCTCGCTCTGTGGGTTTACCGTATGAATGAGTTCGGCGCCATGGGGATAAAAAACTCCTACTTCTTTTTGTATGAACAGCAGGAGATGTGCTTAGGAATCTTGCAAAAGATGGCCGGATCAATCGGCGGCAGAATAAGAGTGCCTGAGTCCTATGATGTAGCCTCGGATCAATTGGAGTTTTTCTAGGATTGCGGGAGCTTCACTGTAAAGGTAGATCCCTCACCGACCACACTTTCCACACTAATTTCCCCTCCATGGGCCTCGACGATATTCTTTGAGATATAGAGCCCGAGACCCAGACCGCTGATGTTATTGGAAGAGACCAAGCGCTCGTAGCGCTCAAAGACCTTGGGAAGGTTTTCTTCGGCAATACCTGCTCCATGATCTTTCACAGAAAAGAGGATCTGATGATCAGCGCACAGGAACTGAATTTCGATGGGGCCTCCATCTCCGTATTTTATCGCATTGTTTAGGAGATTGGAGAATACCTGCTCGAGCCTGTACTCATCCCCCTCGTATTCGATAACTTTCTCAGCTCCCAGATCGGCCAACACTGAAATGTTTCTTGCACGGAATTGTTCCTCATAGCGTTCTATCAGCTCCTTCACCATGTGCCGAAGATCAATAGGCTCCCTCTGGATTTCAAATTTCCCCAGAGAAATGCGAGAAGAGTCCAGCATCTCTTCGATGAGTTTCTGCATCTTCTCCAATTGCCGTATGGCCAGAGAGATCCTTTTTTCTACGTTAGCTGGTTCAAAGACAGCAGAGTTCTTTTTTCGGATCATCCGCATGGCACTTTGAAACTGAATCTGCATGGAAGTTATGGGCGTTTTTAACTCGTGAGAAGCAATATTGAGAAATTCCTCACGGGTAGCAATGGCCTTCTGAGAGTTCTGATAGAGAGTTGCGTTTTCTACTGCAATCGCCGCTTGCTGGGCAAGACCTTCAATGAGATCCTTCTCCCGCTCACCAAAGCAGCCACAAACGGAATGACCATAAAACAGCGCTCCGATGACCTCTCCAGACTTAGACTTCACGGCCACGGCCAGGTAACTCTTCACGGGAAGATGACCCTTCGGTAATCCAAAATGCGGCTCATTTTTTCCGAAGCGCGGATCCAGGGTGATATCAGGACTAAGGAGTGTTTCTCCCTTAAAGGTCGTCGAAAAGACTTCCGTGTACCGGGGCATGGGGAACTTCTCAAACTTCTCCCGTTCAACTCCCGAAAGAGTATAGAGCATTAAAGCCTGTCCCTCATCGTCAATTGTATTGTAAAAAAATGCTCCGAATTCAGCTTTGGATAGTTCAAGACCAATATCGGTGAGTGATTGAAGGACATCTTTGAGTTCGAGTTTTGAAGTGAGGACACGGCTTGCTTCCTGGATCTGACGCAGATTCTGTCCCTGCTCTTCAAGTTCATGAGTCTTTCTACCTAGGCGGACGAGAAAAAATGTTATGACAATGCTCAGGAGACTGCCGAAAACAAGAATCAGAAGAGGGATAAATGTGTCACTTTTAGGGAAAAGATTATCCCGGGGGGAGGTTCTCACTGTCCAGGATCTGCCCCCCATTTCAAGATTCGAAGAGAGAATCTTCGAGTTATCAGCTTCAGTATCTTCGGGATAACGGCGATAGAGGACTTGCCCATCATAGATGACCTCTACGTTTACATCCACATCTTCTAAGCCCTTTACGATCTGGGTAAAAAGATCCCGGGTCCTGAAAGGGCTATAGACCAGACCGAAGATATTTTCCCGCCGTAGCTCTTCTGTTGTCACCACTGCACCGGTCTCATAAACCGGAACGTAAATAAGAAAACCAAGCTGAGGATCTTTATTGGTTTCCTGGACCAGTTTCACTGGGGCAGAGATGATGGCCCGGTCTTCTAAAATCGCTCGTTCCATCGCCTCATGACGAACATTTTCAGAAAACATGTCATACCCCATGGCCCGGAGGTTTCTCCAGTCATCTGGCTCAAGATAGATGATGGGAAAACGCTGACTCAATTCAGAATCAGGCCAAACCTGAAAACCTGGAATTTCGTTTTGGAGAGATTTTTCAAATTCTTTCAAATCCTGAGGCATGACTTTCTTAGCAAAGCCAATCCCCTGAAGCCCTGGATAATTCTTTGAGAGATTAAGTCGCTGAATGTACCCCTTAAACTCCTTGCGTGAGACTTCCCTGGTCACATAAAACATGGAACGAGTTTGAAGCAGTACATTCACATACGTCTCAAACCGATTCACTATCTCCCGCACCACCTGCCGGTGAGCAGCAGAGTTCACCAGCGATTCTTGTTCCGCGATGTTGCTTGATGTGGTGAGAGCACCCAGGATGGTAAAACACACAAGAAGAACAGCGAGAAGATATGGAGTCAGTCTACTTTTCAAGGGGCCCCTTCTAATTAGCAGCAGACTTATATTAGTCAGTTTGGATGAAAATGAAAATGTGGGGCGGCGTGCATCTCACTGCATCATGATCATTTTTTATTTTTCTTCCAGATAGAAAAGATGACAGGGTAAATTAGAAGTTCCAGGACAAATGAAGTAGTGATCCCTCCGATCATAGGGGCCGCGATCCGTTTCATGACATCCGCTCCCTCACCGGTAGACCACATAATAGGAATGAGACCTAAAAAGAGAGTGGCCACCGTCATGAGTTTTGGACGAATCCTGTGCACTGCCCCTTCAATAATAGCTTCCCGGAGATCATTATCATTCCGCATTTCTCCTCTTTTCACTCTGTCTTCGTAAGCAAGATCAAGGTAGAGCAGCATAAAGACCCCGGTCTCTGCATCAAGACCAAGAAGAGCGATGATGCCCACCCAGGTGGCAATAGAGAGATTATAGTCCAGAAAGTACAGGAACCAGACGGCCCCAATGAGAGAAAAAGGGATGGCAAGAAGGATTATGCCCGTCTTAACCCACGAGCGGGTATTCATGTGAAGAAGAAGGAGAATCAAAAAAAGAGTGAGAGGAATGACTAGTTTTAAGCGTTTTTCCACATTCTCCATATTCTCATACTGGCCACTCCAGCTGATGGTGTAACCTTCCGGAAGAGTGATCTTTTCATTCACCACTCTTTTGGCTTCTTCTACATAAGTTCCCACATCCATTTCTTCCAGGTTCACGTCCACGTAAACGTAGCCCACGAGTGATGCATTCTCATCACGGATCATGGCAGGTCCTTCCTTGAAGTGAACTTCAGCGATCTCACCTAGAGAGATCTGTGCTCCACTTTTGGCGCTAATAAGAATCCTCTCGATGGAAGATTGAGTCTGTCGAAAATCAGGAGCATAACGAACCTGGATCGGATAGCGCTCTCTTCCAAGAAGGGCCATGGAAACATTTGCTCCTCCTACTGCACTCAGCGCCTGTGTCTGTGCTTCTTCTACACTTAAGCCAAGAGCTCCCAGTTTATTCCTGTCAAAGTCGATGTCGAGGAAGTACCCGCCGGCGATTCTTTCGGCCACGGCCGTGCGGGTTCCGGGCACCTCTTTAAGGATGAGTTCAATCTCCTGACCGATACTTTGAATCATCTCGAGGTCATCACCGAAGATCTTAATCCCGATAGGTGAACGGATTCCGGTGGAGAGCATATCAATGCGGTTTTTAATGGGCATAGTCCATATATTGGGCATCCCGATGAAATCGAGCTTCTCATTAAGTTCTGTGATGAGTTCTTCTTCACTTATTCGATCTGGTAAAAAGAACCGGAATGGTCCCTGCAAAAATTGAGGCCAGTCAGAATAGAAGCGCTCCACCTTTCTCCAGTCTTTTTTCTCTTTTAAGACGATCGTGGACTCGATCATGGATAAAGGGGCCGTATCTGTAGAGGTCTCTGCCCTCCCCGCTTTTCCCAGAA
>CAZPFM010000225.1:0-5070 GCA_964585845.1 uncultured Bacteriovorax sp. | reverse complement strand
AGAGTTCCATCGGCTTCTTCAAAACTGATCTCATCGCCATCCATGTCCTGGAGGACTTCGGAGTTTTCTCCGAAGTCTTTAAACTTCACAAGGTTCAAGGCGACGAAGTTGTTTTTCCCTAGGTAAGCGTCAAGCTCCGGAGTGTACTTATCTTCGGAGAGAATGATCGGTGCGATCATACCAGGGAAGATCGGGCTGTTGACGATCGGAATGATAACGACATCCATCGGGATGTCTCCGAGCACCTGCGCCTCGTTGTTAATCTTTGTGTTTTTATCTTTGGTGGCCATTTATTTCCTTTTATTAACGGATGTCTATGACAAGACGACCCGGAGCTTCGAGATAAAAGATATCGAAGCTTGCTTTGCCTTTGAGATTAATATCCATGGTGAGAGTTTTTCCATCAACACTGATGAAGTCGATGGATTTTACAAACTTTGAGTTCTTCAATGTGGGTTGAGCTGTGGCGATGGAGGTGTCGAAGAAGTCCACACTGATGCGTTTGTCTTTAGCGGAGATCTGTCCATAGAGCTTGGGAACATTCGTCGTTGTGAAATCAATGACGACGCGTTCGTAGTCCCGTCCAGGCACAACGGAGTTTCGAACTCCTGAGATCTTCGAATCAAACTGAGAAGAATTTAAATGAAAAACACCCGAGTCGAGGAAGATGGACTTTTTTCGGGGAGAGATTTTCCAGATTCTTTCTTCCAGAAGATTCTGGCCAAAAGCAGAAGTAGAAATCAGGAGGATTGCTGAAAGCAGGTAACGAATCATGGTCTCTCCAGGAGGAAGGGGATAATAAAAGATTTTAGTAAATGAGAGTGGTTAAGACAAAAATTTCTTCGAATTTTTCAACACTTCCGAAGCGAGTGCGGCAAGGAAGAATCCCAGGATCAGGGTTAAGCCAGGAGGTGATCCTCCGCCACTGGTGGGAGGTTCGATGGTTCCACAACTGGCCGTGGGGGCAGCATCCCTGATGGTGGATTTTTTTTCATTAGGGGTAATGGCCTTACTTACCTTAAAAGTATAGGGAGCTTCGAGACAAGAGGCATTATCCGACAAGTTTGATTCACTATCCATGAGGATGCTCTGACCTGATCCGGTAGACTCCCATAAAGAGCTCACCAGCAGGAAGGGAAGGTTCTTGGTGGTGCTGAAGGTCTCCGGTTCGGGAAAGGTCTGGTAGAGATAATAGCTCGAGAGACGACGCGATCGGATGTGGATCTCAAAGATATTTTCAGAAAGTTCCGTGGAAAGAGGAATAAAAGTAGAGAGATCCATCTCCATGGGAAGTATCAGGGTATTCTTAGTCAGTGTCTGCAAAGGAGTAGAATTTCCGTCCTGAAAAATCCTCATTTCGTACTCAAGTTGGTTTCCGAGTTTTCGTCCAATGAGAGAAAGTTTCAAAAGCTTGGAGAGACCTGTGTCTGCCGGAAATGATCGAAGATCAACAGTGAACTTATCCCAATCTGACCAGGTGACACTCGAGGTGGAATTAAAAAATCCTACAAATGATTTCTCAAGCCTCTGTTCCATTCCGTAATCAAAGATAACTAAGGGTTCAAAATTCCCGTCAAGCTTTTCCAGTGAATAGTCTGAATTATTTTTCAGACTGCAACTAATCGTCACTATTCCCACGTCCTGATGAGGAGAGGAGCTGGTGAGATTAATAGCATTTGGGAAACCGTCGTTTTCTCTGCCACAGGACTGATAAAATGATCCCACATAAGAGCCGGGGCAGAAGTCGTTTTGAACGTTTGAAAAATAGGCCGGCAGTGAGTTGATATTTTTCAGCGGTGAAGTATAGATGTAGAAAGTGTCATTAAGGTCAAGGCCACCAATAAGGAATTTTCCATTCTCGTCAGTCACGGCTCCGACGGCTTCTCCGGTTTTTCTGGAGATTGCCTGAACATGGACTCCCAAAACAGGAATGTGGCTCCCACCCTTGACTGTTCCAGAGATACTCCCGGTGTTAGACCCATACTTTGTCCTCGCTCCGGACTTATCATCGTAAGAGATCGTACTCTGCCCGGTGAAAGAGGCGTAGAACATGGAAGCGTCCAGCACTTCTGAGTGAGATAAACCCAGCAGATGACCCAGCTCGTGGGTCACCACATCACCCAGGAAAACGTCGTAGCCGCCATAAATTCCCGGTGTTGATTTAAAGTTATAATTGTCATTAAGAAAGATATCCGCCTTCTGGATGACACCTCCGCTATTGTAGGTGACCTCAGTCACACCTACGACCCCAGAGCCATATTCAGAAAAGTCGCTTTTGAAGCTAATGGAATTAATCCCGGCCCCAGAAACAAATTTCAGATTGGATGCTGAGTTCCACTCATTCATAGAGGCAGAGATGGTGTTTTGAATCTGGGTAGAACTTAGATCAGAACTATTAGGAGAAACAGCGACAGGAACGCTGGTGCTTGGCCAGCGAGCCTTTTCACCTGAACTGGAAAGAGCTGACTGATGCGCCTGAGCACTCTGATAAATGAGTAATGATAAAATGTAAAAAAACCGCATCTCATTCCGTCGATTCGCGTGATTAAACTCTTACGAATTGCGATGGATAAAGCGGTAACTCACTCCTAAGAAGGCCAGAAGTGCCAGTAACCAGAATGTCCCCAAAGAACCCGCAGTGTTATTGTCACCTTCTTCGGCTTCTGAAGCAATGGAACGAATTTTCCTCTCTGTCACAGATGCAGGAGCTCGCTCCGGAGAATTGATCATATTTTCAGTCGGATAGACCTTCTGGGAGACGATCTTAAGATCAGAATTTTTAAGCTCCCGCACCAGTGGCTCCAGTTCAGAGAGAGGGTACTGACCTAGTTTTGGATGGTTGGGAAAAAGGGAATTCACCATGATGTCTTTTTCACCATAATTGATCACCCGAAAAGTTCCCATCCCGAGGTTCAATCCCCAGAAGCGATTGTTATGACTCTTAGTCAGGATCACAACTTTTTCCCCTGGAATGAATTGAGGCACTCCCTGGACCACCGTGCGCTCATCCCCTATTTGTCCGCCAGGATAATGAACAATGACTTCCTTCATCCCGAGAAAATCAGACTGAAGTCCGAACTCCCGCTCGATCTGGAAGATCTTCTGGGTCGCGATTCGACCACTCTCAAGTCGAACGGACTGCTCCCGCAAGAAATGCCCTACCAGGATGCCCTGGGCTTCACTCAGCTGTTGCTCAAGCCCCTGGACCCGAAAGGTCGTCGCCTGGGCCGTATAGCTCAGAATGAAGACTAAAAATGAGAGAAAATTGATCTGGGTATTCACGATCAAATTGATCGGAATTTCCCGAAGAAAACTTGAGCTCTTTAATCAGCCAAAGAATGGGCCTGGATTTTTTTCCCGGTAAAATCCAGATGCCAGGTTGCAAGGTGCCGAAAACATGAATTGGAGTCGATCACCACGATGGTGTTCTGAAATTGGATCATATCCTTTAAAAACATCCCCAGTTGAAACAGCTCTTTTTCAGAAAGACCGAAGGAGATGTTCTCAAAAATGAGAAGTGAGTTCTCCACACGTTTCAAAAGCTTAGAGAGAAGAAAGATTCGCTGCTTTTCCCCACCGGAGAGAGAGTTTAAGCTTCGGTCGAGACTTAAGTAATCAAGGTTCAGGATCTTTAAATACTCCCAGACCCGTCGGAACTTCGGAGTCAGCTGAATTCGTTCTAAAACCTGGGAGAGAGGAAGGCTGTAGGCTTCCGCTACAGTCATCTTTCCATCGGAGATATTCGCGTAAAGAGGCTTAATTTTTTGTCCCTTACAGTCCTCGCATTCCAGAATGATATCTTCCAGGTACTGCATCTCTATCACGATAACCCCCTTCCCTTCACAACGCGGGCACATGCCGAGTTCCGAATTAGGAGAGAGATGACCTTCTTTGAGCTTCATACTTTTTGCCACAGGAAGCTTTAAAAAATGTTTTCTAATAATGGAGGCAAGTTCCGTGATGGTTCCAACTGTAGAACGGGAAGTGAAGCGATTGAGATCGGAGGCAATGAGAATGACATCATCAAATTTAGCCTTCGTTTTAAGAGACTTCAGAGAATACTTATCTTCACTCAAAGAAGCACCAGTGTGGCGGCGAGAGAGTTCATTGCCCATGATTTTAACCAGGGCCGAGGTTTTCCCTGCCCCTGATTCACCTGTGACCCATGTCAGTTCTTCCAGAGGAACTTCAAAATCAGGATATTCATGGGAAAAAATAGAAGCGCCCTTCACTTCGATGAAACTTCTTGGCGATTTTTTCTTCTCGGGTCTGGGCCACTTGATTGGCTCTTTTTCCTTAAAAAACTTTTTAGCAATCCCTTCATAGAGAATTTCTCCACCGCCCTTGCCTGAAGCTGGACCCATAACAACAAGGTGATCACTCTCTTTTTGAACAAGCTCGGAGTGATCAATGAGAATGACGGTATTTCCCTGATCGATGATCTGTCGGAGCCCATCGATGACTTTTTTTAGTTCCTTATCTGCTAGGCCAACACTAGGTTCATCCAAAACAAAGAGAGAGTCTGTGCCCTTAAACGAAAGATACTTAATGAGAAGAAGTCTCTGGTACTCCCCTGCTGAAAGAGACTTTGCCCGCCGAAGAAGTGAGAGATGACCCAGTCCCATGGAACGGGCGAGATCGAGTTTCTCCAGGATATCCCCCCAGATTTTTTGCTCGTGAGTCCCCCCTCGCTTTTTTTCCTGAAGGAAAACTAACTGGGCTTCATCCACAGTTAGTCCCATGATCTCATCGAGGCTGATTTTTTTTCCTGAGAATGGAATGCGGTAGTGATGAATCTTTTGATTCAGCCTGGAAGAATGGCAGACAAGACAGGGCTCTTCTTTCTGAAGTTGCCGGATGTAGATTCGAACCGAGGGCTTATATTTTTTACTCTGAAGATAAGCCTTAAGATCTGCGTATCCGGCGTAACTTCCCTCCCCTTCATCGAGAAGTTTGAGAAAAGACTTCGGAAGCTTTTTAACCGGAACATCAAAGGGAATCTTTTTTCGTTTCATGAGACGAAGAAGGGCTTCATAAGAATCCTGAAAGGGGCCGTAGTTCAGGAGCTTT
>CAZPFM010000224.1:0-5081 GCA_964585845.1 uncultured Bacteriovorax sp. | reverse complement strand
GAAGACCAGTCTCAGATAAAAGGGCTGGATTCTTTTCTTCCCAGGTTGAAACAAAAGCTTCGCAATCTTCGAGGCATTCGGCGACACCTTTACCAGGAGCGTTTTCCGAGAGGTATTTCTGCCAACTCGCAAGGATCGGTCCCTTAAAGGAGTTCTCCTGCTCAAGACCTAAGTCTCTCCAGTTGATATCATTCCAATTAAGCTCAAGGGAAACCCAGGCCAGAGGCTTAGGTGCCACCACGGGAGCTTCTGGTGCCAAAGAAAGAGGTTCCGTTGAAGGAACCTGTGCCATGGCACCATTTAAGAGAAACAAACAGAATACTAAAAATCTCACTGCCGGACTTCCTCGACCTTTCCGTCGATGATGAAGGAGACGGAGTTAGTATTAAGAAGCTCGTTGATCTTGGCCGCCATCTGAGGAGATGGATTCACGAGGAAATTATCATCAAGCTGCATCCGCGCCTTTCCTTCCGGACCATCAAAAATAAAATGGATCGGAACGGAGCCCCGATAAGAGAGAAGGATCTGCTTTAAGTGACTCAAAGAGAGGGAATGAAGCTGCTGGAGAGGTACGCTCACCCTGACTGAGGTCACACGGTCATCGGATTCGTCTTTTAATAAATTGATCTTATTCGGGAAGAATTTTTTAGGATCTTCCGAGAGGCTCACTACCCCATGAAGGATGAGAGGTTCATCCATACTGAGGTATTCCTGGTACTCAGCAAAGACCTTCGGGAAGAAGAGGCATTCGATTTTCCCCGTGAGATCCTCAAAGGTCACGAAGGCCATCTTATCGCCCTTCTTAGTCATAATGACCTTGGATTCGGAAACCATTCCGGCAATGACCATGCTTCTCTTTGAAGGATCATGCTCATCACCCATGCGCGGATTAAAGCCCTCAGGCCGAGCCACCGTCGGAAGGTCGTGAACCTCAGAAATCGACATGGAGGTGAGTTTTGTCATGATGTCTTTGAAGCGATGAAGCGGATGACCGGAGACGTAGATTCCAAGAAGCTCAGCTTCCAGAGAGAGCTTTTGCTTTTCATCAAACTCCGGGCTCTCTGAAATATTAAGCTGCTCTTCTGAACTTTGGGCACTCTCACCCATGTCAAAGAGCGAGGTCTGACCCATGAGTTTTTCTTCCTGCTTTTTCTCAGCGAAGGCGACGATAAATTCCATGTTCTCAAGAAGAGTCTTTCGGTTGAACTTCTCACAGGAATCGAAAGCTCCCACCTTGATGAGAGACTCCATCACGCGCTTATTCACGGATTTTAAGTTCACCCGCTCACAGAAATCCACGAAGCCCTGGTAAGGACCATTCTCTTCGCGCTCCCGAACGATATCTTCTACCGCTCCTTCCCCTACTCCTTTCACGGCCCCGAGTCCAAAACGGATGGTGGTGCCAAGGACGTTGAAGAGCCAGAGGGACTCGTTCACATCAGGAGGAAGAATATCGATACCGAATTCTTTAGCTTCCTGAATGTAGGAAGTGATTTTTTCTTTGTTGTTGATCTCCGTTCCGAGAAGGGCCGCAAAGAACTGAGCTGGATAATACTTTTTAAGAAAAGCTGTTTGATAAGCAACTACTGAGTAAGCAACGGCGTGGGATTTGTTAAATCCGTATTTGGCAAACTCGGCCATAAGATCAAAGAGTTGCTCGGCTTTCGGAACATCAAAGCCCCGCTCTTTAGCACCATCAGTAAAGATCTGCTTGTGCCGGGCCATCTCTTCGGCCTTCTTCTTCCCCATGGCCCGTCGGAGCATGTCCGCCTGACCTAAGGAGTAGCCACCCACAACCCGGGCGATGTTCATCACCTGCTCCTGATAGACGATGATCCCGTAGGTATCTTTCAGGACGGGTTTAAGTTCTTCGAAAGCGTATTGTTCCGTCTTACCGTTAATTTTGTTTTTAATCTCCGCAAACTCTAAGTGCATTCCCATCCCCATCGGGCCTGGTCGGTAGAGAGCGTTGATCGCGGTGATGTCATCGATAGAGCCGGGTTTAATTCTCTTACAGAGATCCTGCATCCCGGAACTCTCTAACTGGAAAACCCCAACGGTTTCTCCGTTAGAGATCATCTTATAAACTTCCTGATCCTCGTAATCGATGTCTTCGATATCAAACTTCGGATCAAAATCCCGGCGGATGAATTTTTCTGCGTTAGAAATCACGGTGAGGGTTTTAAGACCTAAGAAGTCGAACTTCACCATCCCAATTTTTTCTGAGAAATCCTTATCAAACTGAACCACCTGCTCGCCCTTGGCCCCTTTGAAAAGTGGGCAATAGGTAACAAGTGGTTCGTTGGTGATGATGACCCCAGCGGCATGGATCCCCGCGTGGCGATTGAGTCCTTCAAGACGCTTAGAGATGTGAAGAATGCGACGGATCTTTGGATCATTGTCTTCAAGCTCTTTAAGCTTTGGCTCTTTATCAATGGCATCCTGAAGCCCGATCCCGAGTTCTTCAGGAACCAGTTTGGCGAGGGTATCGGCCTCAGCATAAGGAAGCGCAAAAACCCGGGAAACATCCCGGAGCACGGCCTTAGCGGATAGTGTTCCGAAAGTGATGATCTGACCCACTCGCTCTTCGCCGTATTTCTGGGTCACGTACTCAATCACTTCCTGACGTCGGTCCTGACAGAAATCGATATCAAAGTCTGGCATGGAGATTCGTTCAGGGTTGATGAATCGCTCGAAGAGAAGATTGTATGGCAGAGGATCAACGTTGGTGATCTTTAAAGCGTAGGCCACAATGGAGCCTGCTCCGGAACCACGTCCCGGTCCCACTGGAATGCCATGATCTTTTGACCAGCCGATAAAGTCAGCAACGATCAAAAAGTATCCGGTAAAACCCATCTGCTTAATAAGGCCAATCTCGATATCAAGGCGATCAAGGTACTGGGGCTTAAGTTCAGTTTCCCAGTTTTCTTTTTCTACAAGATGCTTAAAGTGCGGGCCCTTGAAGCGCTCTTCAAGTCCTTCGCGGGAGAGACGCTCGAAGTATTCGTCTTCAGTTTCTTTAGTCTCAATTTCAAATTTTGGAAGAAGGTAGATCTGCTTACCTGAATCGTCCTGCCACTTAATTTCAAGGTTACAGGCATCGGCGATCTTCAGGGTGTTATCACAAGCTTCAGGGATGTAGTGGAAGGCCTGGCGCATTTCCTGAGCGGATTTAAAATAGAACTCCTGAGTGGTGAGCTTCATGCGCTTCTCATCCTCAAAAGTTTTTCCGGTCTGGATGCACATCAGGACTTCCTGAGCGGCGGCATCATCTTTTGTCAGATAGTGACAATCATTGGTCGCGACCAGAGGAACTGAGTTCTCCTGGGCAAAGGCAATGATCTTCTTATTTACATCTGCTTGTTCCGGAATTCCGTTTTCCTGGATCTCAAGATAGAAGTCATCTTTGAAAATATCTCTGAATTTCATGGCCGCCTGATAGGCGCGCTCATCCTGACCGGTGAAGAGGTTATAGCCCACTTCCCCTTTTAAACAAGCAGTGGTGGCAATGAGTCCTTCGGAGAATTCCCGGAGAAGTTCCACATCAGCTCGGGGCTTATAGTAGAAACCTTCCTGATAAGCTTTGGAGAGAAGCTTACAGAGATTCTGATAACCGGTGAGGTTTTTACAAAGAAGAATCAGGTGGTGGATCTGGTGCTTTCCTTCCACTTCGTCCTGAGAATCAAGGGTCTTTAAATTCCTCGGTGCCCGGCGATCAAAACGCGAGCCTGGCGTGAAATAAATCTCAGAACCCAGAATCGGTTTGATCCCGGAAGAGATGGCACGGGTATAAAAATCGATGGCCCCGAACATGTTCCCGTGATCCGTACAGGCAATGGCCGGCATCTCGAGTTCTTTGGCTCGCTCGAAAAGATCACCAAGTCTTAAGGCACCATCAAGGAGCGAGTACTGGGTGTGAAGGTGGAGGTGAGTAAAACTACCCTTATGGGTGTTTTGAAAATCACTTCCTAAGAAGGGGTTTTTCATAAGAAAAGACCTTTGAGAACTGGTGTGTGTTTGTCTCTTCAGAGAATCATTTTTCGAGGGAATTGGCCAAAAAATGTTCCTCGAGAACTCTTACAATCATAGCGCATTTGGGGAGAATTAACGAGTCGCGAAAGAGTCTGATATAAACAGTAAAACTTTATCTATCCAATACATGGGTGAAGGTATAAATAATTCCCCATGAATCGCTACGGAAAGCTCTTTTTAGGTCTCATTGTCTTTGGAATTTTCATCACCGTCGGGATCTATTTCTGGATGAATCCTCAGGAGATTCCATCCGGATTCACCTTTTTCACCCACCCTGAAAACGCCAGTTAACGTTTCTTTTTTTCTTCAGCACATTTAGTTTCGATCTCAGCACAGGCCCGGGTGAAGACAAGTGTCGTCCACCAGGTCTCGGTGAGTTTGGCATCCATGAGATAACTCTTCCCAGGACAGAGGCTTCGCACCATCACCGGAATCGCCCTCAGTTTTTCAGCTTCTGCATTGGAAAAAAAGAGCCATTGGTTAAAACAAGTTTCCAATGAGTCTTTGCCATTGGGGAGAACCTGCATCCGGGTGATGGGACGCTCGTAGGACTCCTTCTCAAAATCCACCTTGCGGATAAGATCGTAATCCGCGAATTTCTGTGTGCAGGAGATAAGACCCAGGAGAAAGAGAAAGGAGATATTTTTCATTCTCCAGCTCTATCATGAAAGAATTCGTTAATTCAAGGACATAGAGAGTGTAAAAATCCACCTATTCTTAACTTGTGAGCTTGGCGGGGGGTGCGAGCTTGGGTAATGTTTTTCTTTATGAAAATTATTCTGATCCTTCTCACAATCCTCAGTCTCGACGTCTCTGCCAGGACCATTAAGTTCCCGGTGGCGGGTCGAAACTTCTACCTGGAAACTCCCCGCAGTGAGAAAGCGATCAATCGACCTCTTCTCCTTTTACTTCACGGCTGTAAACAGAATCCAGACATCATCCTTCGCGGGACCCGCATGGATGAGATGGCCCGCTCAAAGAATTTCTTCGTCCTGGCCCCTGAGCAGTCAGTTCTCATGAACATTGATCACTGCTGGACTTGGTTCTTC
>CAZPFM010000223.1:0-5082 GCA_964585845.1 uncultured Bacteriovorax sp. | reverse complement strand
CGACACAGAAAGCAATCTCGTGATCACCGGTGGTTTCTGGTCCAGGAGTCCACTGAAGAGTGGAGCTGGTGGCACCGGCAATAGCGTTCCAAGCTCCCGGGCCTGTCGCATTCCTGATGAACCATTGGTAGGCATTCACTTGCTCGCTGGCAACAGTTGATGTGTCTGTCACGGCAGAAGCGGCAGGAAGCACACCTCCCACAGTCCTGATAGTAAATGGCGTCCCCGTAAAGGCAGAGTACGCAGTCACATTCGCCACCGCTGGCTCAGTGAGGCGAGCTGGGTCGATAACAGGAGTGTCGTTAATATTATTCACGGTGATATTCACATCGAGGTAAGGAAGAGCCACTGAACCGTCACGGGCCGGAAGACCAAGAGCAGGGTTGGACGGGATGTCTGTGACAGAAATCCTGAAATAGACCTGGCCTGAAGCAACCGCACCGACTTCATCTTCTCTGAGCGTGTAATTGATAGATGAGTTAGCTGAGTACAGGATTGAAGGTGTTGAAGGGTAACTCGTGGTGACAGAGTTATTGAGAAAATCAGTTCTCGTCGTACAGGTGCTGTCTGTACAGCGCTCGATTTTAAGATTGTAGGTATCTCTTTGAGCATCAGTCACGCCCACATAGAAAGTGATATTTCTTTTCTCATCAAAGGTAGCGACAGGGCCTCCAAGAAGGGTGTCGTAGATATCATTGAGAACGATAACTGGACGGGTCTGAGCTTCGGTCACATTGAGGTTCCAAGTGATAGGGGTCCCGACAGCTCCCGATGATGTGGGAACCTGAGAGCTCGCATCCTCCGGAGTAAGAACGATAGTGTAGGCACCTGGAGGATTAACTCCGGAAGCTCCATAAGCATCAAAAGATGGAATGTTAAAGGTACAAGTGTAATTCGGACCAGGTGTTGGTGTCCCGAAGTCTTTAAAACAAGTGGTGTTATCAAGAGTTGTGACACCTTGCTTGAGTTCGCCTACAAACCTGAACTGATTGGTGTCGGTAGCTGGATCCCAGCCGATAGGGACTGATTCATCAGTTAGGCTAAAGCGGATCGTGAAGTTTGAATCCTGGACGACGGTCGCAGCACTAGTTGTGGCCCCGAAAGAATTGTAGGTGATATTATCACCGGCCTGGGATGCAAGGATTCTCGCCACTGGTGGCTTGTTCTTGGGATGCACGGTCACATTCCATTTAACTGGATAGGTGACTGATGAACAGGTCTCCTTAATACACATTTCTTCAAGGGTCTGCTCATCAAAGACTCGGGCGATGAATTCCTTGTTATAGGCCAGGGTCGCTGAGCCATCGTTGTATTTTAAGGCATCCTGTTCTGCAGCTCCCGCTTAAGAGAAACAGACCGTATCCTTGCCAACGCCAGGATCAGTCTTTCCTTCGTAGATGTAGGCACTAATAGGATCTGATGCACTTTTATAGTAGCGAACAAGGATATTATTAAAAGGAGGTGTTGTGTCACCGATTCCGCCATTAGGATAGGTACCATCTGGGTCAGTCACAGTGACACAATAGCTTGCCTTAGTGAAAGCAGAGTCGTGGAAGGACTGAGCAAAATCGTTGTAATCGATGTCATGATAGGCATTGGTGATGATCGAAGGCAGTGGCAGGGTGGCAGAGCTAATCACACCGAAGCTTGGATTTTTTACCACCACATCCCAGGTACGCTCTTCGATGATGGTATTAGATGAACCATTGAAGAAAGTAATCCGGCCTTTGAGATAATATTTCCCGACCCCGACAACTGCTGGATCAAAGTTGATGCTTGAAACGTGAGTTCCTGTTGAACTCAGGCTTCCGAATGTTTGAACTTCGTTACCTGGTGTTCCTGACCAGGGAGAGATTTGTCCACCTGATTGATAGAAAAGTTCCCAACGAGTGGTATAGCTCGGAAGAGAAGAGGCATTATTGTTACTGATATTGAGACTGAAAGTTCGGGGGAGCGAGAGTGGATTGATCTCCTGGCTGTATTCCGGAGGAGTGTTCGCAGTAATCACAGGCTTTGGATTATTGTCGATGGTAAAAATAAAGACGTGGGCATCCAGCGCCCTGCCGCTAGCGTCCTGAATCTCTGCCGTCAGAGTATGGGTTCCCACCTGAGTGTTATAGGTGAGAGGCGAGAGAGTCAAAGAGGTCTGCTGGGTAAAACTTAAAACCGTCTCAGCACCATTGTAGTTATGGGTCCACTTCACTCTATTGGAGAGAAGGTTTGCGACGTAGATGGTGAAAGGCATCGTGGTGCTGGAGAGCCTGTAGCGTTGATAAGAGATCGTCGGGGTGTAGGAAGTGATGTGTGTGAGAGAGCCCTGGACGACGGGAACACAGGAGCGAAGTTGAGTGTTGAAAGCTTCACTCTCGCTACACTCGGACTTCTTACTCTGAGGCACGCAGGAAGCGACCATCAAGAGCAGGGAAAATGTCATCCAAAACGATTTTAAACCAACCATGGTTCATTCCTTTCATTATTCGTCTTCTGTTTTATCGGGACTTTTCTGAAATTCCTTAGACTTGTCTGATTCCAAATAGACTAGTCAGGTATTCCTTGCCCTCTCATTGTGGACTAGGGTCGG
Organism: uncultured Bacteriovorax sp.; assembly: GCA_964585845.1. Taxonomy (GTDB): domain Bacteria; phylum Bdellovibrionota; class Bacteriovoracia; order Bacteriovoracales; family Bacteriovoracaceae; genus Peredibacter. The sequence continues at coordinate 2,501 of CAZPFM010000223.1, read as the reverse complement.
CGGAGCGAACGACATCTTCAAAAAATCGAGTGTTTACAAATGCCAGCGTGGCAGCGAAAATTTATAGGCGACAGTTATTGTAGGCATTTTCCAAGGAGAAATGGGTGTTTTCATTCTTTAAAACGGAGCAAAACGCTCCAGAAAGAAGCGCTAAAGTGGTGGCCCTCATGAACCAAAAAGGTGGGGTGGGGAAAACGACGATGGCGTTCAATCTCGCTCACGCTTTCGTTCAGGAAAAGAAGAAAGTTCTCTGCATCGATATGGATCCTCAGGCCAATTTCACATCTCTCTTTGATGTGGAAGTTCAGGATGGAAAGAATATCCACCAGCTCCTTATTAATTCCGTAAAAGAACTTCGTGCTCTCCATACGGGGGCCCTGGTGAGTGATGTGATTCAGAAAACTGAAGATGGGATTGACCTCATTCCTTCAGGTCAGGAGCTCTCTGGCTTTGAGCTTACAGTCGCGGGGATCACAGGTGCCCGTCAGCTCATTCTCAAAAAGTTTCTTGAAAAATCAGGTCTGCGTAACCAGTACGATGTGATCATCATCGATGGTCCACCGACTTTAGGTCTTCTTGTCGTCAACATTCTTTGCGCAACTGATGGAGTTCTCTATCCCTTCGTGCCTGACCGGTTTTCCGAACAAGGTCTTCGGAATATTCAGCAGGTCATCGTGGACATCGCGGAGATGGAGATTACTACTGTGCCGAAGAATCTCGGTTATATTCCCAATCTTTTTGATACCCGTCGCAAGCAGGCAAACGCTGATCTCTCAGAAATTAAGTCTACCTTTGGTGAGGCCCTCATTCACGAGCCCTTCACCAATAAGGTACAATTCGGGAAGTCTCTCGCTCAAAGGAAGTCTGTCTTCCATTATAAGAGTGCTGAGTACCGGGATCTTCAGAAGCAGTTTCTGATGATGACCGAAAACGTGAATAAGGAACTCATGGCATGAAAAATAAGAATCCGCTCTACGTCGTGAAAGGATCAACGGTTCTTGAAGCAAAGAATCTCTTCGACATGGTTTTGAAGCGATTCAATCTTGAAGGGGTCTACGAAATCTTCATGAATATCCTGAAGATGCTTCTGGCCCAGGTGAAGTCTTATCCAATGCTCATGGTGGTGAAGGGGATTGTGGATCAGATGGTCAATAAGGTCTTCAATCGCTTTGAAAGATCTCCCGCCTAAGGGATTGACCTAGAAACTCCGCCGCTTCGGAGCTGCCCGACGGACATTCACTTCGTCACTGGAGTCTCCAAAATAAGTCTCTTCCAGAGATTTTTCTCCGATGGCACTTTCATTCTCGACCGCGGGTGAAACTCTGGCCTGTGTATTCACTTCAAGGTTTTGAGCTGAAGTTTCCAGGAACTCAAGCTCCTGATTCAGGATAAGGGCTTCTTCCTCTACCGAAATGGCAAAGAGAGAGAGGGGAAGAAGAGATGCTAAAAAGATAAGTATTTTGGCCAAAGTTTGGGCCTCCTATGATAAACATACCCACTTGAAACGACATTTCCAAGCTGGTTTGAAAAAATGACTGATTTTGAGCTCAAAAGTTATGACTATAACCTCCCTGAGGAACTCATCGCTGAGCGTCCTGTGCCGGATCGCCATTCCTCAAAACTGCTGGTTTACCGAGAAGAAACAGGGGAGATCATCGATTCAACCTTTGATAAAATCACGGATTTTCTTCCCGAGCACTCCACCCTCGTCTTCAACAGGTCCCGGGTTTTCCCTTGCCGCTTAATTGGGAAAAAGTCCTCTGGGGGAGCCGCAGAGGTTTTTGTCCTCTCTCTTTTAAACTCTGACGGGAAGTACCCTTGTCTGATCCGGACAACAGGAAAAAAAAGGATAGGGGATGAACTTTTCTTTGGAGAGCTGAAGGCACGGATCGAAGAACTAGGTGAAGAGGGAACCTTTCTTGTTTCTTTCAATGTTTCCCATGATGAATTGGTAGATCTTTTAGAAAAAGAAGGAATGATTCCTATTCCTCCTTATATCCGAAACGGCGAATCTGATGAAGAAGATCGCAGGAGTTACCAGACGGTCTATGCTGAGGAAAAAGGATCTGTTGCTGCCCCAACCGCCGGACTCCACTTTTCTGAAGAGCTTCTCTCTAAGATAAAGGCCAAGGGCCATGAGCTTGCCACTCTAACTCTGCATGTGGGGATGGGAACTTTTGCGAAAGTTAAATCCGAAAATATTCTTGAGCATAAAATGCACGAGGAACTCTTCAGTATCGACGAAGAGAATCTAAAAAAAATCAATCAAGCCAAGTTCCGGGTGGCGGTGGGAACAACCACCTTGCGAAGTCTCGAGAGTTCCTGGGAAGATGGGCGTATTCGCTTTGATAAGAAGGATGGATTTGCCGCCACCTCAATCTTCCTGCATCCGGGGAAATCGGTTCATTCGATTGATGCTCTCGTGACAAATTTTCATCTACCTAAATCGACTCTCCTTATGCTTGTGAGTGCCATCATCGGTCGGGAAAAAGTCTTGCAAC
>CAZPFM010000222.1:0-5086 GCA_964585845.1 uncultured Bacteriovorax sp. | reverse complement strand
AGAGTAAAGAGCCCCTCTTTGCGGGATATAAACATCATTGTCCGCATCAAAGCTTGCACCAGAAATCGGTGTATAGGGATTTCCTGTCACAAAACGAAACCTCGCCGAAAAGGTCCAGAGCTCCTGAGTGAGAGCACCGATCAGATTAAGGTTATGAGTCTGATCGAACTCAGAAGGAGTTGTCCCAAAGCCGGGGATAGTGCGACGGGAGCGCAGGTAGGTGTAGACGAGCTGACCTGTCCATTGCTCTTTTTGGTAGCGGGCCTGAACCTCGCCACCCACGATCTCTCCGGAAGCGGCGTTCGAATAATTTTTTTGCACATCCGGAGTCACAAGGTCTTCGAGTTTTTTATAAAAATAATTATTCGTGAGAAGAAAGCCTTCTTGAGAATCCTTTCGAAAGTCTTTGGTGAAGCCGAGGGTGTAGTGCCAGGCATAGGGAGAGCGAAGATCATCGTTTCCATAGAGTCGACTCGCTTCCTGAGGCTGAGGCGTTTGATAATACTGCCCAGCCGATCCTCGTAAAAGAAGCGATGGCTCAAGCTGGTATCTTGCCTGAAACCGGGGCTGAAGATGGGTCTCCTGATTGAGGGTAAAATGATCGACTCTCAAGTTTGGAAGAAGAGTCCATTTGGACTCTTCACTGGGCTTAATTTCCTGGCGCAAATAAGCGCCAAGAAAGGTTTGAGAAGATTCCTCAGAAAACTTTCGCTCCTCTCCCACAGAAAACGGAGAACTTACCCCTCCGATGGAAGAGACGGCCGGAAGATTGACCTTTACGTTTGAATGCTGCCAATAGTTATCAAGACCAACGTAGGAAGTGGTGAGCTTATTCCACTTGTGTTTCACTTCTGAGCGCTGAGAAATCACTGTGGCATCGATATCAAGATAACGGTTTCCGATGTCCACGAAAAGAGAATCATGCCCGAGTCCCAGAGAATGGGTCATCTCGGTTTTTCCTGAGAGCTTCGTAGTGAGTTGAGGAATGATTCGATAAAACTCAGTGGCGTTAAAAAAGTTCCCCCTAAGATCAGGATCATTATTGGCCGATCGATTGAGAATAAGTTCAAGCTGATCCTTACTAGCGACGGCGGTGGTCTTCAATGTGGATGACTCCGAGAGATCTCGTTCATAGATCCCGGTGACATCATAATAAGTAGGAGCAGCGGTGAGCTCGAAGTCATCATTTTCCATCGCCACGGCCTTCAACACCTGGCCTACATAGGAATAGCGTCCTGAGACCAGGAAGCGGGACATCTCATCTATGGGTCCTTCGAGAAGAAGACCTGCGTTTAAGATATCCACGAAGGCCAGACCATGGAGCCGGTCTTTTTTTGGAGAACGGGAGTTCAGACCAATGAGACCGCCAATGGCCCGGGAGTACTCCGGTCCATAGCCTGCAGGAAGAAGATCCACACTCCCTACTGCCTCCGGGGTAATGACACTGGATAAACCACCGAAGTGAAAAACCAGGGGAACTCGGTGTCCATCGATGAGGTAGCCCGTATCATCCGGACTTGCTCCCTGGATGACGATCTGAGCATTGGCCCCGTTATTGGCCACACCCGGAAGATTCTGTGTGGCCCGGATGGGATCCCCACCAAAAGAACCAGGAAGCTTTATGAATTCATCCTGTGAAAGGCGGTAGGCCTGGTCATCGCGTTTTTTTACCTGTCCCCGGACTTTTGTTTCAAACACATTATAATTTTGTCTCTGAAGATAGAGTGACTCCGGAAGTTTTTCTGAACAAGAAAACTTCCGATCGAGTTTCTGGTATCCGGTCAGGTTCACAATCAGCTGGCAATCCCCTTCGCCCGATTCCGGGAAAGAAAACTTCCCTTGCTCATCAGTGGTGGCCTTGAGTTTTTCCGGCAGAAGATAGACGTTCACATCTCGCAGTGGCTTTCTTGTGCCTTTTTCAAGAAGCTTGCCTTCGAGGGCAAATACTGAAGAGATAAAAAAGAAAAAGATAAGAGGATTCACTAGTACTCCAACTCAAAAACGATCCGGTACTGGATCCGAACGGCGACACTTTCACCATCTACTTTTGCAGGTTTGAATTTAAACTTTTTGATTGCCGCGAGGGCCCCCACCCAGAAAATCTTTTCACCTTCAACAACTTTTGCGTCCCGGACATTACCTGCTTGATCGATCAGAATATCCAGAACGACATCACCTTCAAGTCGCTTCTCTTTGGCCTCTGGAGGATAGGTAGGTCTGACCTCAGAGAGTACCTGAGGCATTTCACTCACCAAATACTCTTCTGTTGGAGTGGGAAGGGTATCCGGATCAGAATCTAAAAGACGCTCATTATCCTGAGCCTTGGCGAGGGTGTTTCCCATCTTGGCATTGACAGCTTCGCTATCGCTCACGGTTTCATCGGTTTGAGAACGGCGGTTCATGCCATAGACTTCCCGGGCCTTCCCTGTTGTCTCTGCTCTTGGGGTTTCATTCACACTCTTAAGGACGACAGTTGGGCGTTTGGCTTCAATTGGTTTTAAGGGGACAACTTTCTCAGGGACTTCGACCACCGGAACCGTAAGGATTTCAGGTCCTCTTCCAGGTCGGATGAAAAACAAAAGGACAGCGAGGGCAGCCATGAGACCGTGGATTCCGATAGAAACCTGCCAAGGCCTGAGGGCATCCATTACTTCTCCGTGATCCGCTCAACCTGGATCGCAAAACGATTAAGGTTATTCCGTTTAAGTAGGTCGATGAAGGAAACGACATCACCATGCCGGGAATCAGCATCAGCACTTATAAGAAAATTGGTATCAGGATTTTCAGAAGAAATTTTTCTGAGCTCGTTCTGCAAGCCTTCTTTGCCCATAATGATCCCATCGATCAAAATCTGCCCCTCTTTAGTGATTGCTACTGCTTTTGTTACCGCCTTTGTCGTGAGATCGGCCGAAAGAGTTTTCGGAAGATTCACTTTAAGACTCTCCTGAAGCATCACAGGAGCAGTCACCATAAAGATCACCAGAAGAACGAGAACGACGTCCACGAAGGGCGTGATGTTGATCTCAGTAATCTCATTATCCTGATCAGAATTAAAGGCCATCAGCTCTTCTTCCTGTACGCTAGGTAGAGATCCTTCAGACCTTCTGCTTCTCCGAGGATGAGTTTTGTTTTTCGGCTGAAAATATTAAAGGAAACGACGGCAGGGATAGCGACGAGCAAGCCTACGGCCGTAAGGATCAAGGCTTCAGCAAGGGAGAACATCACTGTGTTGGTACTTCCGGCCCCTTTAGAGAGTTCACCGAAGCTCACGATGATTCCGAGGACCGTACCTAGAAGACCGATGAATGGTGCGGTCGCTCCGAGAGTTCCAAGGATCGGAAGACCTTTTTCAAGATCTCTTCTTTTCTGAGTCATGAGAGAACTGTGGGCCTTTTCGATTTGATCTGAGCTCTCAAAACTTGAAAGTTCCTGGAGAATTTCTCCGTAGTATCCTTCTGATAATTTGATTCCATTTTTCAGAGTGGAGCGCTCCTTACTTGTATCCAGCGGGATTCTTTTAAAATGCCTGAATCGATCAATAATGATTGAAACAGACCATATAGAGAGACCTATTAAAAGACCCAGAATGAGACGAGCGATCCATTCAACGGCCAGCATCCACCACATAAGAACTCCTTAGAAATGCGCTGGAAATATATAGTTTCCTATGGGCTTTTGCAAAAAAGAACGTCTTCTTAAGCGCGTCTAAATCATGATCTGTTCATTAATTGTCTGAGGGCTAAATTCTGTAAAAATGGTAGCTTGGGAAGAATAAGGAGCCAGTATGAGTAAGGTCATCATGTTTCTCTTACTATTGTCCACCGTGAGCTGTTTTGAGACGGGCGGGCCTCCCCTTCCGACAGCTGACCATGTTGAGATCAACCGCTATCTTGGAAAATGGTATGCCGTCACAGCACTTCCCCAATTTTTCACACGTAACTGCCTGGGACAGACGGCTGAATACAAAGCCCTTGATGAAAAATCCATTAAAGTTATAAACACGTGCATTAAAGAGGAAAGCAAATCAACGATCAATGGCAAGGCCGTCGTGGTAAACGAAGAAACAAATGCAGAACTCGTCGTGACCTTTGATAACTTCTTTACAAAACTTTTTAAGGTTAAGGGCGACTACACTATCATTGAACTCGATCCGGAATACCGATATGTAATGGTAGGTTCTAAAGATAGAAAGTCTCTCTGGTTACTCTCACGGGAAAAGACAATGCCTGAAGAGGTCAGGAAGGATTATGAAGCCATTGCTGAAGCTGAAGGTTTTCCCATTGAAAAGCTGGTGGACTCTAAGTTTTAGACCCCGAAAAAAGACCCGACTCTTTGAAAGATCTGATCCACAGAAAACTTCACCCGTGGCTTGATGGATTCTCCCTTAGGGTCAGGGGCATCATTTACGGCCGGATCTGAGTTTTGAAGAATATTGATATCTCCTCCAAAAAGAAACGGGGCCGTGCGCTGGGGATTTTCCTGATCAAAGAGGATGAGAGTCTTTGAGCCAACGTATGCAGATAATGAAGCTGCGGGTCCATTATAGGTGATCACTCCCTTCGCGTGAGCGAGCATCTTCCCCAGGTCGATCCAACTTTGATGCTTAAAAAACTCATATGAGTTTGAGCCCTGAAGATTATCCATGAACTCCTGAACCTGAAGATAGATTTTCTCTGAATCACTCGAGGCAAAAAAGACAATACGTTCACCAATGAATTGATCACATAGCTCACGCCATTCTTCTTCGATCACGGCTCCTCTTAAGGGGGATAGGTTAACAGCGATGTAGGGCAGTTCAACCGAGTTTTCAACCACAACCGGGAGTTCCCGGGAGGAGACCTTTTGTTTATTCTCTTCAGTGCTTTTAAGGTGGACATTGATGAGACTTAAATAATCTTCGGCCAGGTGATGCCCTATCGGGCGGGGAGCTTTCTGATTAAGAACCCAGGACTTCATTCCATCAGAGAATCCCAGTCTTTCCTTTGCCCGAAATCCAAGGCCCAAACAGGAATCGGGAAATGAGTCTGTGAGAGAAATAAAAAGATCGACCTTGAAGATCTTTGAGTTAACACAGAAGCGGTGGACA
>CAZPFM010000221.1:0-5093 GCA_964585845.1 uncultured Bacteriovorax sp. | reverse complement strand
GTAAGATCTCTGACGGTGTAGGCGTTGAGCGTGTTTTCCCGTTTCACTCGCCAGCTGTTGAAGCCATCAAATTTATCTCTAAAGGGAAATCTCGCCGTGCGAAGCATTTCTACCTCCGTGAGAGAACTGGTAAAGCCGCTCGCGTTGCGATCGACTACTCTCGATAATTTCTTCTTTCAAATTATCAAAAGAAGCCCTGCCTCTGTGCAGGGCTTTTTTTTTGCTCTCAACTTCGATAGTGTTTAATCTCTTAAGGAGATCCTATGAAGTTTGCTCTCATTGCTCTCATCTTCTTCTCTCTCTGCGCTAGTGCTCAGGAACCTGTCCGGGAACTTTTTCCGGGTGAAAAGCCTCTTCCATCAGAGCAAGGTGATTTTGTTCCAGGGGAAACACTCCCTGAAGAATCCCCCTTTCAAAAAACGGTTAACGAAGCCGATTCTGTTGTTGTGGGAGAGGGTGAGGAGATCGTTTACCAGGATCCGGAGAAAAAACGCCGGAGCGCTGACAACCGCCGGGAGTCGAATCACTCGATCATGCTTGGCTATCAGCTTTTGACGACCTGGCTTCCAAGTAAGAAAGCTGTGAACTACACCTACATTCACAGTGAGCGCTGGAGCTGGGATCTGGAATACGCCTGGACAAGCATCGATTCCCCCATCATCGGGGTTGACCTGGGAGAGATCTCCGAGAAACGTTATTCTCTGATGGGACGAAGATACGTCAGCAATTCATTTCATTTCATATTGGGGGCCATGTATCAGGACTTTCATGCCCGGGCTTCCGGCAAGATTGTCAGTCAAGGCGTGGATGTGGCCACCTTCGGAGCTGAAAGTGCCGGGGTCGTCCTTGGTATCGGGAATAGATGGCAATGGAAAAGTGGCTTTACTCTGGGAGTAGACTGGCTGCGAGTTAACGTTCCTTTGTTTAGTACAAAAGTGGAAAATGAGATCCTTGATGACATTGATAATAATTCCGATTCAGAAGATGTGAAAAAAGTTATCAGGGCCTTCAATCGCATACCAACTTTCGTGGTCTTTGGTTTAAACTTGGGCTACAGCTTTTAATATGATTGAAAAAAAACTCATTACCCAATTTCCCTGTGAAGTGATCGCCGTAGACGAAGTCGGTCGAGCTCCCCTTGCAGGTGGTGTGGTAGTGGGTGGTGTGCGGGTTTTTCTGCCTGATGCCGAGTCTCTTCTTCTCCTTCTGAAATATCTCAAACCAAAAGGGGTCACAGACTCCAAGAAGCTCAATGCTCTTTCTCGGCAGAAGATTCTTAAAAAACTTAAGGTCCCTGAGCTCGGCTTTCGGATCAAAGGTGAGTTCGAGGCCAAGGGAATGAAAATTGAGTTCATTACCTGGGATATGTGCCACGAGACTGTGGATCAGATAAATATTCTTGCAGCCTCTCTTGAAGGCATGCGCCTTTCGGCCCTGGAACTTTCAGAAAAGAAAAATTCTCCAACTTACGTTTTGATCGATGGACACATGAAGCTTCGCTGGCCTAATGGAGAATCACCCTGGGTGGAAATCCCGATCATCAAGGGAGATTCGAAGTCACTCCTCATCGGCCTGGCCTCAATCATCGCCAAAGAGCGACGTGACGGGTTTATGAGAGAGATGCATGAGATCTATCCCCTTTATGGATTCGACACCAATGCCGGCTACCCGACGCCAAAACACCGCAAGGCCATTAAAGAATTTGGCCCCTGTCCTATCCACCGCAAAACCTTTGCGGGGGTTAAAGAACACCTCGGGTCTCTCTAACGAAAAGAAAGTCTCTCTCTCATTTCATTCACCAAATTCTCTCCCGCTACTTGTTTCCCCGATCACCCTCCGCTCCCGGAATCTTGGGCAGATTGATCTCGCTCGTCTCGTAAAGTGTGATGAAGAATGGAGAGTGGAGGTGGGGGAAGTGAAATCTTCCGCTTTAGGCGAAATCTCAAGTCTCAGAGGTCAGCGAAAGCGCCTCTTGGAGAGTCTCCATTTTCTGTGCGGAATCTTTGGCTGCGAGGGGAAGCTTAGTGTAATTGTCGGGTAAGCTTTCTTTGCAATTGATCCGAATTTTAAGTAACCTAAATTTATGAGAAATTTCATCAGCGCCATCCTCGTCTTTGCTATCTTTACCCTTGCTACGGCCCAGGAAGCCAAGGCCGAAATCCCCGCCCGGGCCAAAGCGGCCTTAACCATTATTGGGTATGGGACGGCCGGAGGTGCTCTGGTGGGTGCCGCAACTATGGCCTTTGGAACATCAACTCGCGCTGTGGCCCAGGGTGCTTCCCTTGGTCTTTACGCCGGGATTATTTTCTCTGCCTATGTTCTCTTCTCGCATCACAATCGTGGAGCCGGGTCCTATGACCGGGACAATACCATTTACCGTGAGTCCAGTGACATCTACGGAGATGAGTATAATTCTGAAGAGGGTGGAGGCGGAGACAGTGGCCAGAGCGGATTTTTCAATCGCTTTGAGGCCATGCATTCGAAGTTTCAGACCAAACAAAAAGGGGGACAGCTGCCCCCCATTAAGGTCAATCTCTTTCAGATGAATTTCTAGTTTTCGAAAGTCTGAGCGCGGTTCCCGAATCGGGTATTAAGACCATCAGTCTCGTCCGAGTCAAAGTTCATAAGTTCGGCCACGTAATCGGCTTCATTGAGCGAGTAGAGTCGGAAGATTTTAAGAAATTCCGGTTTTACATTCGAAAGGTTCAGGTCCGACTTGCGGCCTTCTTTTAAGTACCGGATAGTTTCCACAAAATGACAGATCCCGGATGAACCGACGAAGTCGATGGCACCGATGTCGATGGTGATTTTCGCATTTGGGTTTGCGGCCGCGATGGCAGAGAGCTCCTGGCGCAGAGGAAGAGAGTGGTCATAATTGAGATCTCCCTGCATGTGAACGATGATATTTCCACTGGCATCACGAAGAACGTTTGCTTTCATACTCATGGGGGGCTTCTCCTTCCTTAGAAAAATACGAATTCCTATTCGCATCTGCTATACTAACATGACACCAAGAAAGGATGACAGAGTGGGAAAAATCATTCTCCTAAACACACCCATAGGGAATCTCGGGGACCTAACCCCCAGAGTCCTCGAAGCTTTAAAGGCAGGAGAGTATTTCGCGGCCGAAGATACTCGGGTATTTAAGGAGCTCTTGAACCATCTTGGGATCTCCGTTATGGGAAAAAAAGTCTTCGCTCTCCACGATCACAGTACGGATGCAGAAGTTCAGCGTCTGCTAGAGAATCTTCCTTCAGGGGAAACTCTGTATGTGACTTCGGATGCTGGAAGTCCCATGATTTCCGATCCGGCCTATCCGCTTTTAAAAAATGCCATCGAAGCAAATTTCGAAATCGATTCTTATTCAGGAGTTTCCTCTCCCATCATGGCCCTTGAACTTTCCGGTCTGCCACCAATTCCTTTTCACTTTCAGGGATTTCTTCCCCGAGAGAAGGGGAAGATTGATGGTGCATTTTCATCTCTTTCACATGGAACTCATATTTTCTTTGAAGCCCCAACGAGAATTAAGTCCACTCTCGGGATTCTCTCGGAGAGTTCCCCGGACTCGGATGTCTGTGTGGTTAGGGAACTTTCAAAAAAGTTTCAACAGGTTCTTCGATTTAAGGCCCGGGACTGGCAGAACCATCAGGATGAACTTGTAGAGAAGGGGGAGTTTGTCCTTCTTGTTCACAGGCCTCGTGGGGCCGAAGTTGAAAATAGTCGGGAATTTGTGGCACTCGCTCAGGAGATCCTGGACGGAACGGCTGGTTCTAAGGGGATATCAAAACTCCTGTCTCTTATCCTTAAGATTCCAACTAAGGAAATTTACTCAAAGTTAAATAAGAAATCCTAAGTCTGAAGAAGTCATTGAGGAAAATTCTAGTTCCACTTACAATAATTAGATGAAGATTCAAGTGCTTGGAGGACATGGTGGCGAGGCCAAAGGATATGGCACGACCTCCTACCTCATTGATAATAAAATTCTCATCGACGCTGGCTCAGTGGCCGGTGCGCTCGATACGAAAGATCAAGTGAATATCGATCACATCTTCATTTCGCATCCTCATCTGGATCATATTAAAGACCTCGCTTTTCTTTGTGATAATTGCTTTGGTCTTCGATCTGCTCCCTTTGAAGTTCACACTCACCCTACGGTTAAGAAGGCGATTCTCGATCATCTTTTAAATGATGTCATCTGGCCGGACTTCACCAAACTTCCGAATAAAGAGAAGGCCATTCTCCGGATCCATGAAATGCACCCTGAGGAAGCAGTGACTGTCATGGGTTACACTGTCCGGGGTATCCCGGTGAATCACCCTCACGATGCTATGGGCTTCATTGTGACAAAAGGGGAGACATCAGTACTTTTCACTCTCGATTCAGGGCCCACGGACAGGATCTGGGAAGTGGCCAAGAAGACGCCGAATCTTCGAGGGATCTTCACGGAAGTGAGTTTTCCGGATTCTATGCAAAAAGTAGCTGACCTTTCTCAGCATCACACTTCCGCAACGATGAAGGATGAACTTTTAAAAATGCCTCAAGGGGTGAAAGTCATCCTTACGCATTTTAAACCGAATTACCGGGATGAGATTCTCGAAGAAATTGAGGCGATCGGGGACAAACGAATCTGCGTTCTGCAAAATGACGGGGAAGTTTTTAATTTCTAGTACACACCACGGATCATCATATCCCCACCACCTCTGAGAGGAATCATCGGTGGACCCTGAGGCCCTTGTGGCATATAGGGACCTAGTGGCTTCTTATCTTCTTTTTTGTCTTCAGCAGACTTTTTACTAACGGTGGTGCAGGCAAGATTACTGGCCTGATCTCCGTTTTCATAAACGATAGCGCAGACTTCCTGATCAGTGTCTTCAGCCTTCACATCGATATCTATTTTCCCTTCGGTATCTTTGATTTCGTTTTTCTTAGCGTCGTCGAGGGGAATGTCCTTAGGCTTTTCCTCAGCTTGCTCATCATCCCCATCAGAGGATGCTGACCCGGGAAGTTTTCCTTCGGGCTCCGTCTTAGGAGTCCTCTTGATCCAGTAAAGAGTCGCTCCGTCTTCTAATGCCGGAGTGATTTTAACTTTTAGA
>CAZPFM010000220.1:0-5129 GCA_964585845.1 uncultured Bacteriovorax sp. | reverse complement strand
TATTTGTTGGATGGTACATGAGGTAGCCCCCCATGCGGTTCTCAAATAGATCAAAGCGCTCGAGATAGGTTCCCTGAAGGCCCACATCGAAATTTCGAGAGACGGCGGCCCTGGCGATCACATCCTGCTGCCAGCCGCTCTGGTGCTGCTTTTTGAGGCTTATATGTTGAGTGATTAGGGACACTTCGTGGGCCCGGGCAAGGCCCGGCAGAAGCAAAAAGAAGAACAGTGTTAACTTCACAAAATCATCCTTGATTTTATTTTGTTGAGATTTATTCTCCTATGCTAAAATTAAATGAAAGACTTAGGCAAAATGTTTTAATCATGAATATCCTCCAACCAGGTCCAGAGTTTGAAACCTATCAGAAGATTTTCCAGAAGATGCTGGGATCTAAGTCCCCGTTAATTATCTGGCAGGTCTTCCCTGAGAATGGAAAGCGTGGGATCCACGAAACTTTTCTTACATCATTTGATTTAAACTTACAGACCCTCTCTCTTACGGGAGTGGAGGAATTTCTTGATCCTTCTCTTCCTGTCTTTTGTTACCTCGAAGACCAGAGCCTTATTTTCCGTTCTCAGGTGAATGAAATCAAAGACGATCTTCTTACTCTGGTATTTCCTCAAGAGATTAAACTCCTGGAAATGAATGATGTGGAAGATCTGAAAACTAAGATAGGTCTGGACCTTAAGGGAATGTGGAAATCACGCTCTCGCTACAAAAGCGGAGTCAGTCCTGCTTTCTGGTCTGCTAAATCCATGGCCGAAAGATCCGTCCGGGATCAGGATTTCTTAAACCTCGAATTCGATTCCCTCACTCTGGATGAAGAGGATCGGCTCTACGCTGATAAGCGAGAGAGCCCAAGAGTGAGACCTAAGAAACAAAAAATGGTGAAAGTGATCAAGCGGGGAGACCCTGTCTCAAACCACTTTGAACTCTTCGATCTCTCTCGTGGGGGCATGTCCTTTGTGACATCTCTTCCTGACTATTTTCCTAAAGGGTGCGAGATCTTCATCATGGGTTTTGATTCTTTTGACCTGGACGATCCTCTGGTGGGAACAGTTATGGGTCATCGGAAGATTGATGATTCAAGATTGGATACAAAAATTGGGATTAAGTTTAACGATGGACAGGCCTAGTGGTTTCCCACCAGGCCCATGAATGAAAATTCTTAGAATTCGTATTCGTAGCTGAAATAGTTCTCAAGATCAACCCGGTTAGATTCAATGATGTAGCGCTGGCGCTTAAGAGACTTCACGATCTTGGAGAGTTCTTTTCTCATGCGCTTAGGATCAACGTATTCAGAGTCCACACCTTTTCGGCAAGTGTTGGAATAGCGATGGATCTGGATAAGCTGAGTGAGGGCCGCATTCTTTGTTTGATTAACCCGTTTCTTCGAGAGATCCATCCTTGAGCCCACATCTTTAAGATGCGCAGGATAGAGGTCAAATGTCTCGTCGATTAAAAGACAGGCCTCAACGGCTTTTTTCTCTTTAAGTTCTTTTCTTGCAAGAGTGAGTTTTTCCATCATGATATTCACTCGCTCCACCATATCTTTTCGGATGTTTTCTTCCCGAAGAGTCTCGGCAAAGGTGAACTGGGTGGCGAAGATGAGGAAGGCCAATAGCATCGTCTTTTTCATAGCAACTCCGGTCTTTTTTTGGGTTCAGGAGTATTAAACGCTATTGGAAGAGGGGGAACCAGTGAGGTGGTAATTCTTATCTACACTGACAAGAAAATAGACACTAGGAATAGAAGCCCTGATCCTGAAGAAGACTGATCTGGATCCGTAAATCAATAAGTTGCTGATCCCAGTAATTATTGGACGTAAACTGGGGAAAAATTCTCTGAAAAGAGTGATCCTGCCAGCGTTTAGCGATCCAGGCATTGAAATGAACCATCCGCATGGTTCGAAGTGACTCCGTGAGATTCATTCTGAGGTGATCTTTTCTCGTCATCTCTCTATATGCATCTAAAAATCGCTCCCGCTCCTTTAAGCTCTCCTCATCAGTTCCAGGAAAGAGAAGCCAGAGATCCTGTTCTACCGGACCCTTCAAGCAGTCATCAAAATCCACGGCCATGGGCCCTGCAGAAGTCCAAACGATATTGCCCCGGTGAAAGTCCCCGTGGAGGCGCTGCTTAGTGAGCCCTGCAAGTTTTTGATCGAGGATGGTTTTGAGCTGGGGAAGAAGGGCCGTGTAATGAGTAAAACTTGGGAATTCAACAGGAGAACTTTGGAGCAGGGCCTCCTGAGACTTTTCAACGAAGGTGAAAGGAGAAAGCTCTAGGCGGTGAGTAAAATCGGCCATACCGCCAATGTTATGAATGCGACCGATGAGTCGACCCACCTGATCCGT
Organism: uncultured Bacteriovorax sp.; assembly: GCA_964585845.1. Taxonomy (GTDB): domain Bacteria; phylum Bdellovibrionota; class Bacteriovoracia; order Bacteriovoracales; family Bacteriovoracaceae; genus Peredibacter. The sequence continues at coordinate 2,774 of CAZPFM010000220.1, read as the reverse complement.
TTCTTCTTTATTGAATTCATCCTTAAGTCTTCCCATGACTTTGGGAAAGATTGTAAAGGAGAGTTGAGTGGCCTCGTGGAGGTGAAGAGTTTCACCTTTGATTTCTATCGGGGCAACAACGGGAACTTCAAATTCTGTCAGGGTATGAAGAAAGCGATGCTCTTCCAGGATTTGATCACGGCTCCATCGACCCGGACGGTAGAATTTCAGGATGATATTTTTATCTGAAAATCCAGGGCCGAAATCATGAGTCTGAGCAAGCTCCACATCGTAGACCCGGTTTTCAAGAGAATTTAAGGCCGTGATTCTTCCTGTGAGACGAATCCCCATGATCTCTGAAGCATCCAGCACATTCTCCGGATTTAAATCATGAAAGTATTTCGTTTCTTCTCCCCACAGTCCCGATTGGCCCAAAATATCCCCGCTTTTTAGTTCATCTCAGGGCAGAGACTATCATGTTTTTCACATAAGTCTTAGGAATTATTAAATTCGCTCCGCGGACTATGAGTCAGTATTCCGCAGATCCACTAAAGGGATTACAATGAAGTTGATGTATTACCTCATGCCGATCATTTTACTTTTTAACACGGGAGTTCTTCTCTCCCAGACCACACTGAGCCCTGAAGAAAGTGAACTCGAAGAGCGTGCGAGGCTTGCGGCCGAGGTCCTCGGATCAGAGCACAAATATGAAACCAGTGATGAAGAGAAAGAAAGTGAGCTTCCTACGGTGAAAAAAGCGGCCAAAGGTGAAGAAGGGATGAATGATGAGGATAAAGATGTCCTTATGAAAAATCTCGAACGCACACGAAGTAAGTATGAGGGAAAGGACACCGATGAGCTCTTTGAGCGGGTGTCAAAGGCCTATGTCCGGAATCTTCATCGCATTTTAAAACGCAAAAAAAGATAACTATCGTCTGCGGGATCGGCGAAGATAGCGACGTCTTCCGGATCGTCTCTTGCGGCCTTCATTGAGATTATCTTGCAGATCCTGGATGTAGACCGCGAGTTCCCTTCTATAGACAACATTTCCTTTCTCGTCGATATCTTCTACTTCCAAAAACCAGTGATTGTCCCGTGCCTCATTTTCGATATATGTGAAATTGTATCGGTCCTTATTAGCAACAACTCTCCAGGGATTTTTATCTTCTGATCCAGGAAACATCTTGGCATGGATGGGACTTGAAGTGATTTCAAAAGAAGGTCTGGCAAAAAGGGCCCGGGGAAACTGCATGATCTCACTCATGTGCCGGTCACCACTGACAAAAAGAAAGGGGGACTTCAGTGCGCGAAGGCCCTGAACAAAGCGCTGGAAGTTTTCCGGGTGGTCTCCTTCAAAGGATTCGAATTCATGGTAGCCTCCGAAAAACTGATCCCCTTTAATAAGTAGACTTGGATTATTTTCTTCTTTAAGTTTTTCCATGAGCCAGCTCTCTTGTTCCAGCCCAAGATGAAGCCCCGTCTTTTCTGGCGCGCGGAAGCTTCTTCCATCGAGGAAGTAAAGATTGAAATCCCCGAGAGTTAAGAGACCACCGACACCGTAACTTTTAAACCAGTTTTCTTCTGAGAGATCCTGGGCCCAAAAGGCATCGAAGATGTCTTTGGATGCTAGTTTGTGCTGAAAAAAAGCTCCCGAATCATTTTGTCCGTAGTCATGATCATCCCAGAGAGCATGGGTAGGAATGAGACGTTCCTGAAAGTAGAGGGGAAGGGAGAGTCTCACATCCACATACCGCTCCCAAATCCTCTCCGGAGAAGTGGGGGCTCCGCCGGATTTTCCATTTTTGTCCGCGTAGACATTGTCTCCGATGAGGAGAAGGTATTCGGGGTTTTTCTTTTTCACTTCGTCCCAGATACCGAATGCCCCTTCCAGAGAGTCATCCATGCAGGAGGCGACCACAAGATTTAATCTATTGGCGACCTTCTGCCCCTGACCTACGAGTCTTTGATCAAGAAGCTTTTCCCCTTCAAAAACGAAGAGATTGTAGGACTTCTCGGGCTCTTTCACAAAGAGGAGCTTTAAGAGAGCAAAGTCTGAGTGGTCGCGGGCAATGGTGCGGATCGATTCCGGCTCAAGGGGCTCTCCTTCAGGGGTCTGAAGAAAAACCCGGTACTTTGCCTCTTTCGGGATGAGAATACTAAATTCCACCGAGGTCTCCTGAGTCACTCCCTGGAGGATGGAGACCTTATCAGAGACTCTTTTTCTTTGAACTTGAGCGCAGGAAAGAAGAATGAAGAACAAAAGAAAATGAAGAGAGAGTTTCATAACCTAAACCCCTCTTTCAGAAGAAGAGAGCCAAGTTCGATCAGGGGAAGTCCTATAATCGCCGTATGATCGGCCATGGAGATATTCTCAAAGAGCCGGATTCCTCCCGCTTCGAGTTTATAGCTTCCTCCACAATCATAAGGTTCATCAGACTTAAGGTAGCGGCTTAATTCATCTTCGCTGAGTCTTCTCATGGAGAGTTGTGTCCGATTCAAAATCCCCCGTTTCTCTCCTTCTGGTGTCACCACACATACGGCCGTGATAAGTTCATGGGTTTTACCCTGGAGCTCAGTGAGTTGACCCAAGGCTTTCTCGAAGTTTCCGGGTTTACTGTAAATCTTATCTTCCAGTGCGCAGACCTGGTCGGCCCCAATGATGAAGGCATCCGGATGAGCGCTTTTTAAAGAGAGGGCCTTCCCTTCGGCGAGAATCTTTGCGAGCTCTGTCGGTGGGAAATCCTTCCCCTTGAAGCTTTCTTCATCAAACTCAGGTGAGAAACTTTGGAATTTCC
>CAZPFM010000219.1:0-5138 GCA_964585845.1 uncultured Bacteriovorax sp. | reverse complement strand
ATAAGTTTCCAAAGACTTAGAATGCCCTCTTTCGTGTATTTATTAGCTTAGAGTGGGATTAGGGGTGAGGGTTCTTGTATAGTCCGGCAACTTTAAATTCAGGACGTCCATGCGGTTTTTGGCCCATTTGCTCATATTCATCGTTCTCATCTCCTGTGGCGCTCCAGGTGGTGGTAGCAGATCTTCGGGTCTTAAACCCATAGTAGATCCACTGACTTCCACACCGGATTTCCTGGTGCGGGGAATGGAGACTTGCCGCCAGTCTCGACGTGACTATGTTTACGAGCTAGCAGTCTTTAAAGATAAAGAGGACTCCTATGAGTCCCGGGATTTCCGCCATCTTCTCGATGGCAATCTCCTCCGTGATCCTTATGGAAAGAGCATTCGTTCTGTGACCTATCAGTCCAAATACAAGTTCATCATTAATTCCATGAATGGTGAGACTATGATGGGGATCACAAGTTATGAGCCTGGAAAAGATCTTGAGATTTGTCCGGATGTCCTTCGGTTCGAATCCAATACTTTTGAAGCCGCTGGACTCTCTACTGCCTTCTACATAGATCGGATGTATCAGCGTGTGGGTCGTGTCCTCATGACAAGAATTCCACCTGTTTCCCTAGAGGTCGGTTCCGAGGTCATAAACGAAACCCTGAACGTAAGAGAGGGAAAACTTCACCTCACGCCGGTCTATTCGGTGGATAATGCCATGTACATTCCCGAAGCTCAGAAAATCATCTTCGTTCCACATGGGTTTGATATCCGTTCGACAGACTTCAAATCAAATTTCTGGCAGGTTCCGATTATTCCATCCCACGAATATGGACATCATATCTTCAATCTTCTTTCTCCGGATTCGCGCACAAGCCGCGGTGTGGTCTCTAACTGCTTTGGCGAAAAGCTCGAAAAGAGCTCTCTGGTTGAAATCGATTCTTCCGGCCGGCGGGTGAGTGTCGATACCGTCCGTGGGGCCTTAAACGAAGGCTTCGCAGATCTTATTGCCTATTATTCTTTGGACCGGGATGAGCGAAGTACAATCTTTGTCCCTCTCCTCTCTTTTAACCGAAATGTTGAGAGTCCCAACTTTAATATGGGGGAACCGAAGAACTTCCAGGATAAGGCTTTGTCCCGTTTCTTCAGTTCCGGCCGATCATCTCGTACAATTTTGGACGTGGATTATCAGGACATCCACATCATGGGGGCTATTTTTGCCCATCGAGTTTATAAACTGCTGGATAGCTCGGTGATAAAAGAAGAGGCCCGGATGGAATTTCTTCTAGATTGGGTCCGGGATATCCGAAGACTTTCCACCTCCCTTTCACCCCAGGAATACCTGGATCAAAGCATGATCCTTATGGGAGAAAAGTATTTTGAGTACTTCGGTCCATCTCACAGCTCCCGCCATTGCCAGAAAGTAAGAGAACTCTACCCCTTCTCCCGCGGGCAATTTCCTGACTGTCGCTAAGCCCTTGACCCGTTTCCAGATTCACACAAAAATAAGATATGAATCAAATCTCTTTCGTTCTTATTTTTATTTGTACCCTTCTTTCACTTCCGGCCAAGGCAGGTTTTCTCTTTAGCTATGGTCTGAACTACTCTTCTGAAAAAGATGCCACCTCCGGTGGTGATTACGAGAAGACGAGAACCTTTCACGATCTCTTTCTCGGGGCGAGTGTGAACCAACGAAAAACTCTCTACTTTGGCTGGAACATCAACTCCTGGTCATCTTCTATCCAACAAGGAGACGCGGCCGAGAACACATATAGTCTTCTGGAGATGGGTCCTAAAGTTACCTGGTTTCTTAATGAAGAAAGACACTGGTACCTTACTTTTGAATGGAATCCATATGCCAAAGGCGAAAGAGAAAAAGCATCTCAGAGCCGGGACATCGCAGGAATGAGCTATGGCGCAGGGCTTGGATATCGCTTCCGTCTCTCTCGACTCGTGGGCCTTGGAGCGGGCATCCACTATCATTCTTTGAGCGTTGATGAAGAAAAGATCGGGAGTACAGAAAACGATGTCTCAGATAAAGTCTCTCACCTCATGCCCATGATCGAACTTTCCTTCATCACAAAATAAAAAAGCCCCGGAATCATTCCTAGGGCTTTTTTAAACAGAAAAAGAAGACTAAGGGTGGATCCCTTCTTCTGTCTTGAAACAAGAATAATTCAAAACTCATCTTCATCATTGAGTTTCTGAATCACATCCCCAATCTCATGAGTGTATCAGTTAATTTTCCAGCAGATATGTTTCTAAACCCAATTGAACCCCCTAGATGATAAAGGGGAAATGGCGCCAAGAGATTGTGGCATCATAAACAAAAAGGGGCCCAATGGGCCCCTTAACTGTTTTAATAGTCTTTCGATTTACTTAGAGGCCATAGTCTCTTTGATCCACTTATAGGCGGATGAAACCTTAGCATAGACGCCGTACTTATTCGCGCGGGCACAGCCCTCACCCCAGCTCACAACACCAACCTGAACCGGCTCATTCTGGTGATCGAAAACCACCATTGGTCCACCGGAATCACCCTGGCAGGAGTCTTTTCCACCGGTCGCATAACCGGCAGCGATCATCGTTCCATCGAGCTGACCATTGTAAGCTTCCTTAGCATTGGCCACTTCATGAGACACGATAGGAACAGTGACTTTATTAAGTCCCTTACTCCAGTTGGACTGACCTTCCTTGATATTCCCCCACCCGTAGATTGTAGAATCAAGGCCCGCGTCCTGGTGACCATCATTCTCGAAGTCAGCGTCAGCGAGTTTAATTTTCTTAATATGTGTTTTAGAAAAATCGATTTCTGTTTCAAGTTCAACAAGAGCGAAGTCATTGCTGTTGGTCCAGGAGTCATACTTCGGATGCTTAATAGCTCGCTTCACTTTTATATTGAGACCTTCTTCTCCGATGTTGAGAACACCGAGTTTTGCGTTTCGAAAGTAACCTACACAGTGAGCGGCAGTTAAGACCCACTTAGAAGCGATCACACTTCCACCGCAGGCACCTGAAAGGCTGGCCATATAAGAAGCTTCATGAGCATCTGTCACGGGTTCACCGCCAACGATTTTGTCTTGAGCAAAGAGATTAGGAGAAGAAAAACCAAGAGTGACTAGAAGTCCGGACGCCGTAATGGCCTTGTTTAATGACATAGAAATTCCTTTTCTGTCGTCGGTTGTTATCTTTGATTATGAATGCTCACAGATTCTTAACATGGAACCATGCATCAAAGGTAAAAGATGCCCGCGATCGGGGCATCCGACAAAAAAGGAATGAGTTTTTAAAGTGGGTCTATCGCTTGAAGAAGGATTTCACTTTCTCAAGGAATCCGGCCTTTTTGGCAGGGGCCGCAGCTGCTACCGCCGGCTTTTTCGGAGCTTCACCCTGAGGACGCTTATTCTCACGAGGCCCATCCTGGCGAGGTCCTCGGCGAGGTTTACGTTCACGAGGTGGTCTTCCCCCTTCTTGAGGAGAGCGAGCTTCATCTGAGCGTGGCCCAGCAGAGCGAGGTTTACGTGATCGGTCGTTTCGTTTTCTTGGCTCTTCCGAAACAGGTACATCTTCAGGCCGTGGTGCTTTCACTCCCCGGACTTTTTCGATCGCGGCGATATAGCGGTCATCTTTTTTTGGAATCGCAAAAGTTGAAGCCTTACCTTCAAGACCTCGGCGACCAGTTCGTCCGATGCGGTGGATGTAATCCTCCGGCTCTCGGGGAACATCGTAGTTCACAACGTGAGCGACATCGTCCACGTCAATTCCCCGGCCCATCACGTCTGTTGCGACAATGACCCGGTATTTGCCGGCCTTAAAATCAGCAACGGCTTGCTCGCGAGCATCCTGAGGAAGATCGGAGTGAATGTACGTGGCAGACTCAAAACCTCCACTCTGGAGATTTCTCCAAACCTGGTAGGCGCGCTCTTTAGCTTTGACGAAGACGAACATTGTCCCTGGCTCGTGGCGAAGAATCCGCTGGAGCTGGCCCATCTTCTTTTCTTCCGGAATCCAGTAAAGTCGCTGATCAATTTTTGGAGTCGAGGTCGCAGATTTTTCAATCACGACTTCTTTAGGACTATTCATGGATTTACGTGCGAGCTTTTCAACTGAGGGAGCAAAGGTCGCAGAGAACATGAGAGTCTGGCGCTCTTTAGAGATCTGCTCAGTGATGGTATCGATTTGTTTAGCAAATCCCATCTCGAGCATACGGTCAGCTTCATCGAAGATGAGACACTGAATGAACTCAAGCCAGACATGTCCTCTTTCAAGATGATCGCAGAGACGACCAGGGGTGGCGACGATGATGTGAGGAGAAGCCGCGAGGGCTTCTTTTTCCACGGGGATCGGTGCTCCACCAATACAGACGGCTACCTTCATTCCAAAGGGGGCCGCGAAAGTTTCGAAGACCGCACCCGTCTGTTGCGCAATTTCCCGAGTCGGAGAAAGAGCGAGAATATATGTTCCATTTTTATTTTTAAATCGTTCAACCGTAGGGACGACGAAACTTGCAGTTTTACCACTTCCTGTTTGGGAGGAGGCTAAAACGTCGTGGCCTTCGAGAATATGAGGGATGCTTTGGGCCTGGACTGAGGTCGGTGACTTATATCCGGCTTCTTCAATGAGTTTGAGCATTTCTGCTGAGAGTCCGAGATCGGACCAAGAGGGTGTATTCGTATTTTCCATGGGGGGTATCTTATCAGAATTTCACAAGAAGAGAAGATTCATGCCGGGATTCCCCGGCATGAAAATTTAAAACTAGTAGCGTGATGTTCTTTCGCGCTTCTCCATAGGCTTTGCCTCAGAGACATTCATCTGGCGACCTTCGAACTCAGAACCATTGAGTGCGTTGATGGCAGCAGATGCTTCAGAGCTTGAAGACATCTCGACGAAACCGAAACCTTTGCTGCGGTTGGTATCGCGGTCCATGATTACTTTCGCAGAACTTACAGTTCCGTATTGAGCAAACTTTTCTGAAAGAGTTTCGTTGTTAACAGAGAAACCGAGGTTTCCGACATAAATTTTCTGACTCATATGAGCCTCCGATGTAAAAATGTCACTAAGATGTGACAAAGTGTATTTGATTAGTTTTTTTGGTGAATTGAAGAAGGGGATTAAAATAGAAAGGACTTGGAAAAAATTGATCTGAGCTA
>CAZPFM010000218.1:0-5154 GCA_964585845.1 uncultured Bacteriovorax sp. | reverse complement strand
TAAAGATTATTTCCAAATCAGATCATGTCCGCACTCTCGGATCCGGAAGAACGGATTCTGGTGTCCACGCCCTGGGCCAGGTGGTGAAGGCGAGCATCGAACTTGAGATTAATCCCGTTAATCTCATGCGGGCCCTGAACTCCCATCTTCCCACTGATATCCGGGTGAAAGAGGTGACTCTTTCTGATGAAGAGTTTATGCCGACAGTTCACGCTCAATCTAAAGAGTACCATTACAGGTTCGTCACTGGCCGCCATCCGAACGCCTTCCAGGGAGATTTTATCGCTTCTTGTCCTCACGAGATTGATCCTGCTCTTATTCATAAGGCCTGTGAGATGCTCATCGGGGAGCACGACTTTGTGAACTACTTCTGTGAGGGAACAGAAGTGAATTCCACTGTGCGGAGTATTTTCCGGTGCGGACTCAGAGAAGCTGAAAGACTCGACGGTGCTCTTTTTCCCGATCATTTTGTCTTCTTTATCGAGGGCTCAGGCTTTCTCAAACAGATGGTTAGGCTCATCGTGGGTGCCCTTTGGAATGTGGGGCGAGGCAAAATAAGCCTTGAAGAGTTCCAGGCTTCCCTAAATCCTCCCAAGCGAGAAAGACTGGGGGTCGTGGCCCCTCCAGAAGGCCTCTATTTGGTGTGCGTCAATTACTAGAAAGATTTGATTTTTCACGCCTATGTGCTAAAAATTCCCATTCAATTTTCACTCTAGAACAAGCGAGTTTTCTATGTCTTACACCATTCAGGATGTTAACGGCTGCACGAAGAAATTTATCTTCAATTTCGATAAAGTTGATCTCACTAGCCAGATCAAAGAAGCCCTCAAAGCAAAGCAACAAACAGCAAACCTAAAAGGTTTCCGCAAGGGTAAGGCTCCTCTTGAGATGGTTCAGAAGCTTTTTGGACCACAGGTTGAAAACGACGCTCTCTACCGCTTTATCTCTGAGCAGTACTACGAGGCCATGCAGAAAGAAAAAATCCGTCCTGTTGGTTACCCGCAGTTCGGCAACACAAAGTATGAACCAGGTCAGACTGTGGCTTTCGAAGCAACTGTTGAAGTGATCCCTGAGTTCGATCTTAAAGACTACTCTAAGCTTAGCTTTAAAAAAGACTCTGAAGAAGTCAGCGATGAGGACTTTGAGACTTTAAAGAAAAACTATCTCGGCTCAAAAGCTGAAGTAAAAGAAGTGACTGACGAAGCTCACAAACTAGCAAAAGGTGACTTCGCAGTTTTCAATTTTGAAGGTGAGAAGGCCGACGGGTCTAAGCCTGAGAACATGAAGGCCGACGAGTACATGCTCGAAATCGGTTCCGGTCAGTTCATTCCGGGCTTCGAAGACGGAATGATCGGCATGAAAAAGGGTGAGAAAAAAGACATCAAGGTCACTTTCCCTGCTGACTACCACGAAGAAGACCTCAAGGATGCTCCGGTGACTTTTCACGTTGAACTCCTCGAGATCAAGCAGAAGAATTTCCCAGAATTCACCGATGAGCTTGCTAAAGAATTCGGCTTTGAGTCTGTAGAAGACTTCAATAAGAAAAACAAAGAGCGCATGCAGTCTCAGAAGAAAAAAGAAGTGACTCAGAAGCTTCAGCAGGAAATCCTCGATAAGCTCATTGAAGAAAATACTTTCGATGTTCCAAAGGCCCTCGTTGATGATCAGAAAGAATCTGTGAAGCAGGACCTCACAAGAACATTGAAGCAGCAGGGCTTTAACGATCAGATGATTCAGCTCTATTTTGAGCGCTGGGATGCTGACGTGACGAAGAAAGCTGAGTTCCAGGTTCGCTCTGGACTTCTTCTGGATAAACTCGCAAAGAAATACAATGTTGAAGCCTCTGATGCTGACCTTGATAAGAAAGTGGATGAAATGGCCGCTCAGTCAGGCATGACTAAAGAAGAAATCAACAAGTTCTACACTCAGAACGAAAACGTGAAGCGCAACCTCATGTACGCTATCCGCGAAGAGAAGACTTTTGAGTCTCTGATGAAGGATATGAAAGTTTCCTAAGTTTTTTCCTGCTCCCCCTTCGGGGGGAGCATTTCTCCCACCACATCCCCCGCACCAGCATCCTCTCGCACTTCCCATCCCGATACCGAATCACCATCTTTTCCTTAGTCTCTTCAATTTTTAGAATTTCTCCTTGAGGGATCCATTCATAAGTCCCAAGACTTGGATTCCGAGCGAGATCCAGATTGAGACTGGAAGACAAGAATAGAAGTCCCACGGGCAGAATTCGCCACTTTCCCAAAGTAAAAATAAAAAGAAGAACGAGGACACCGATATGCATTTCCCAGGCGGGGATGAAGACAGTGATTTGAGCACAAAGAGTGATGAGCTGAATCAGACCTTTGAGGATAAAGAGTCCCATTTCGAGCTGCCAGCTCCAGAGGGGAAAGGAGAGTAGAAAGAGCACGGGCATCGCCAGGACAAAGCCGAAGCTTAAAAGAGGAGAAAAGATCAGGAGCAGGGGAGTGATGAAGACACCTTGGGAAAAGGAAATGAGGCACTGGCCGATGAAAAACCAGAAGATCCGTCCCATGCCCTTCACGCCGGAATACATAATGCCAAGGAAGAGAAAGCTGTAAGTGAAGCTTAGGGCCTGGGACTGAAAAGTCCCGAAGAGAACATCGAGAATAAGAGCAAGCCCGAAGCCTTCTTTAAAACCTATGAGTTTTTGAAACCATTTCACCATCACCATTCTTTTTAAAGCGGCAAAGTCTGAGAGAGGAAGAAAGAAGAGAGCGAGGAGAGTCAGGAGTATGAATTGGGATCTCTGGCCTTTAATGATCTTCATGGAGGGATAGAGGAGGGAGCTCAGATGAAGTCCTGATGGGGTGAAGAGGTGACGAAGGCCTAAGCGGGAGAAATTCTCTTTAATGAGCTTATTTAAAGGCCGGGTATTGCCCGTGAGCATGGACTCCCAGATCTCCAGAAGATCTTGATTCTCAGGGGAGAGAGTGGGTTTCACCTGGGAGAAGTGCTTTAGTTTAAGAGTTTTCTGGAAACTCATGAATCTCTGAAGGTGCAAGGAGTCTTCGGATTTTTGGATGAGCATAAGCCCTAAAGAGAGAGCGAGGATGATGAGAAGCCAGCGCTTTTGCATAGGAGGGAGGATGCAATCCATCCGCTCATCTGAAGTCTAGCTAAGGGATTAAGATTATTAAGGCAAAGGAGCCTTGCTCCAATGCTCCTCCCTTGCTCAAATCTCTGAAAAGAGATATTTAGCTTCTCATGAATGAAATGGTCCTAAAATCTCTTCACTCTGACATTGAAAGATGGCTCTCCGAGGATGATCTCCATCGGAATCACCACTACCTGAGGTCTCTTCCTGAGACTCCGGTGAAGGCCGTTTTAAAATTTAAATCCGACATGGTTTTGGCCGGAACGGATTATTTTAGCGCTGTCTTTCATTACCTTGGTTTAAGTTCCGAGAATTTTTTTGAACTCATGAAGCTTGAAGGCAAAAGTCTCAAGGCCGGGGAAGAATTTAACTTCGGTTTTGAAATTCCCTTCAACATCATCGTCAATGCTGAAAGGCTAGCTCTTAATCTTCTTCAGGAGGCTTCATCGATTGCGACCTGGACCCGGAAGCATCAGAGTATTCTGGAAGGAAAAGGGATTGCTCTTCTTGATACGAGAAAGACCACCCCGGGTCTGCGCACACTTCAGAAGTATGCGGTTAAAATCGGTGGAGGAAGTAATCATCGCTTGGGCCAGGCCGATGTCTGGATGATTAAGGACAATCATAAAACCTCTTTGGGTGGACTGAAAGGTGCCTGGGAATTTTTCCAAGGGCAGAAAACTTTTTATCAAAATACTGTGGTCGAAATTCATGACCTCTCTGAACTAAAAGAAGCCATGGAACTTGGGATCAAGCACGTGATGCTGGATAATTTTTCTCCCGATAAAATCCGGGAAGCCGTTGCGATTAAGAAAGCGGGAATGACCTATGAGGTCTCCGGTGGATTGAATCTTTTAACCTTAAAGGATTATCTCATCGATGGTGTGGATGCTCTCAGCATGGGGTCTCTTACTTATTCAGCTCCGCGGGTGGATATCTCGTTAAAGTATGGAGTGAAGTCGTGAAAGATTTTAGCACCGACATTCTCATCATTGGCTCTGGTGTGGCAGGTCTCTCGGCCGCCATTAAGCTTGCTGAAAATGGTAAAAAGGTCACCATCGTCACCCGAGAAAAAAGGCCTGAGATCACCAATACCTACTGGGCGCAGGGTGGAATCATTTACAGTCCTAAGGATCAGAAAGACGAAGCCAATCTTGTGGAAGATATCCTCAAGGCTTCTTCTTATACTTCCAATCTTTCCGCCGCTGAACTCCTTGCAAGTCGATCGGCCGAGATCATCGATGAGATGCTTTTAAAAAAATCTCAGACAAATTTTGCAAAAGATCAGAGAGGAGACCTTCTTTACACCAAAGAAGCGGCCCATTCCAAAGACCGAATCATCTACCAGGGTGATATGACGGGAAAAGAGATCCAGGTCTCACTTTTAAACTATCTGGATAATAAAGAGCGCTTTCCTAATGTGAGCTTTCTTACCTCTCATACGGCCATCGATCTCATTACTCCCAATCACCATGGAGTTGAGATCACTCAGCGCTATGAGGAGAGTCAGGTCTTAGGGGCCTATGTCCTGGATCAGACGACAAATGATGTTCGAAAAATACTCTCTCGCTTCACGATTCTCGCCACCGGTGGAATCGGAGCGCTCTACCTTCACCACTCCAACGCAGAGGGAGCTCGCGGTGATGGTCACGCGATGGCCTACCGGGCGGGAGCTTCGGTGATGAACATGGAATTTATCCAGTTTCATCCCACAACTTTTTATAATCGCTCTTCCCACAGACGTTTTCTCATTTCAGAAGCTCTTAGGGGCGAAGGTGGAAAACTCATCAATTCTAAGGGTGAGTCTTTCATGAAAAAATATCACCCCGATGAAGAGCTTGCTCCCCGGGACGTGGTCGCCCGGGCGATCCTGGAAGAGATGATCGCTGAAAAAGAAGACTGCGTTTACCTCGATATCCGGTTTAAGGGAGAAGAGTATCTGCGCACTCGTTTTCCAACCATCTTTGCTTACTGTCTTGAAAATGGTGTTGATATTTCAAAGGTGCCCATCCCGGTGGTTCCGG